>JBARYS010000671.1:0-1990 GCA_049648155.1 Catalinimonas sp.
TAAAAAAAAGAGCCGCCCGGAGTCCACTCCGGGCGGCTCAACTTAATAAACAGACGGCGGCTACGCGCAGAACTCGTCGAAGACCAGCTCCAGGTGCTTGGCGATCATGTCGGCCGTACGGCCCTCAATGTGGTGGCGCTCCACGAAGTGCACCAGGTCACCGTCTTTGAACAGCGCGATCGAGGGCGACGAGGGCGGGTAGGGCAGGGTGTACTCGCGGGCGCGGGCGGTGGCGTCGCGGTCCACACCGGCGAAGACCGTCGTGAGGCGGTCGGGACGCGCCGAGCTTTTGTCGAGGGCCATCCGCACGCCGGGGCGGGCTGAGCCGGCCGCGCAGCCGCACACCGAGTTGATGACCAGCAGGGTGGTGCCTTCGTCCGTGCCGAGGGCCGTTTCGACAGCTTCGGGCGTCTTCAGCTCTTCGAAGCCGGCGGTAGTCAAGTCGCCGCGCATGGGTGCAACCAATTCTTCAGGATACATAGGATGGGGGATTACGTGTATGGACAGATATAATAAACCCGCTACATGAAGCCGAGTTCCAGCCGGGCGGCCTCCGACATCATGTCCTGCGAGTAAGGCGGGTCGAAGGTCAGCTCCACCTCCACGTCGTTTACGCCTTCGAGCGCGCGGATGCTCTGCTCGATTTCGGAGGGGATCGCCTCGGCCGACGGGCACGAGGGCGAGGTGAGCGTCATGAGTACGTAGACGTTGTTGACAGGGTAAACCTTAATATCATAGATCAGGCCCAGCTCGTACACGTCGACGGGAATCTCGGGGTCGTAGACCGTTTTGATGGCCGCCACGACGCGCTCGCGGAGGTCTTGGTCAAGGGTGGTTTCGGTCATAGCGTTCAGGTTGTGATTTCGAGTGCTCCTTGGTCCGGTAGACTCATGAAGTGGTGAACAATTAACGGGCGGCCCGGCCGCGCCTTATTCAGAATAAGATTTTCCTGCTTTTGCTCGTTCACGACCTACCGAACAAGTCTATAAGATAACCTTTGTGCCTCCGAACTATGCCCCCGCCAGCTTCGCCTGGTAGGCCAGCGCGTAGAGCTTCATCTGCTTGATCATGGCGGCCAGCCCGTTCGAGCGCTGCGAGCCGATCACGCGGCCCATGCCGATGCGGTCGATGAAGTTGAGGTCAGCCGCGACCACGTCCTGCGGGCGGTGGCCCGAGAGCACGCGCACCAGCAGGCTCGCCAGCCCCTTCGTGACGGCCGTGTTGCTGTCGGCGCGGTAGATCACCCGGTCGCCGTCCAGGTCGGTAGTGAGCCACACCTTCGACTGGCAACCCTTGATCAGGTTGCCGTCGAGCTTGGCCTCCTCTTCGAGCGGCGGCAGCTTCTGCCCCAGCTCCATGATGTAAAAGACCATGCTCTCGCGGTCGTCGCCGAACAGTTCGAACTCCTCGGCGATCTCGTCCTGTACCTCTTCAATGCTCTTCATGATCACGCGGCTAGTTTGGCCAGACGGTGCAGCCCCTCCACGAGGCGGTCGACTTCACCGGTCGTATTGTACAAGGCGAACGAGGCGCGCGCCGTTCCTTCTAAGCCGTAGTGGTCCATAAGCGGCTGGGCACAGTGGTGGCCCGTGCGGATGGCGATGCCGCGCGCGTCGAGCATCATGCCGACGTCGAACGGATGCACGCCGTCGAGCGTGAACGAGAGCACGCCGCTCTTCTCGGGGGCGGTGCCCACCACGCGGAGGCCGGGCACCCCCTGCGCCTGCTCGGTGGCGTAGCGCAGCACCTCTTGCTCGTGTGCCTTCGCGCCCGCCCAGTCGAGCGCGTTGAGGTAGTCGAACGCCGCCTTCAGCGCCACCACGTCGGCGATGTTCGGCGTGCCCGCTTCGAACTTGTAGGGCAGGTCGTTGTAGGTCGTCTTAGCAAAGGTCACCTCGCGGATCATCTCGCCGCCACCCAGGAAGGGCGGCATGGCTTCCAGCAGTTCGCGCCGCCCCCAAAGCGCACCCACGCCGGTGGGGCCGTACAT
>JBARYS010000672.1:0-3522 GCA_049648155.1 Catalinimonas sp.
TCGAAGAGAATCGTGCGCGGTATTACGATCAACTCCTAGCCGTTACGTGTGATGGCGATTGGAACGGGTGGATTGAGTATTTTCTTCAAGCGGTCGTGCACCAGTCGCGAGAAAATATCGAGCGCGCGCGGGCGGTGCTGCACCTCTACGAAGTGCACAAAGAGCGGATTGTGAGCCTGACCCGCTCGCAGTTTGCCATCCAAACGTTGGACTTCATCTTCCGAGAACCCATATTCACGAGTACCGACTTCATCGCGCGCAGTCAGATACCCCGCCCCAGCGCCGTTCGGATCTTAAATCACCTGAAGGATAAAGTCCTTTTCGTAATGGAAGAAGGCCGGGGGAATCGTCCTGCCCTCTACGCTTTCTTTGAACTGTTACGCACCGCCGATCCCCACCCTCAGGATGATGAGCGTAGTAAACGTGTTCGGTAACCGCCCTTGTCACGCCCGAACGGTGGGCACGTGATACACAAACACATTTGCGTATCGCCCACGATACGCAAATGTGTTTGTGCATCATATAAGCGCGCAAACGAGACGCAAAGCGAAACGACGGGCACTAACGAGCAAACTGCGGGAGGGTTACTTTCCGGAACAAACTTTCACTATTTTCTGAAAGATCAAAACAGAAGTCGGCAGGGTAGGTTTAGTGGCATATGAACCAAAACCCTACTGTACTATGACGACGCAACCTGATAACCTCATCGAGCGCACCGCGCTCCGCTACGGACCGCTCACCGCCGGCGGGTTGGTGCTCTTTTTCTTCCTCATGCGGATGATCGGTCTGGTCCATAACCTCGAACTGCGCGCGCTCAACCTGCTCATCATGACGGCGGGCGTAGTGCTGGCGGTCCGGAGCTTTCACCGGCAGAAGCGGCGGCGGGTGCTCTACGGCAAGGCCCTCGGCTGCGGCCTGCTGACGGCAGCGGTGGCGGCGGCCTCGTTCGCGCTGTTCACCTTCTTCTACCTGAGCGTACTCGACACGGCCTTTATGGAAGAGGTGATCCGCGACGAGCCCTTCGGCCGCTACCTGAACCCGTTCACGGTGTCGCTCACGATCTTGCTGGAAGGCTCTTTCTCGGGCTTTCTGATCTCCTACATCGCCCTTCAGTACATGAAAGGCACGATGGTCGAACCGTCGTACGCCAACGAGTAAGCGGGCGCTTGCCCCCTTTTCAGACCGCCTCCACCTTGGGGCGGTCTTTTTATTTCCGCAATAACTAATAAAATAGTTGTTAAACTAACGCATTAGTTATACCTTACCGACATGAAAGAACTGACCCGCGCCGAAGAAGAGATCATGCAGGTGCTCTGGCGGCTGAAGAAGGGCGTGGTGCGCGACGTGATCGCGGCACTGCCCGAACCGAAGCCGGCTTACAACACGGTCTCGACGGTGATCCGCATCCTGGAAAAAAAGGGGTTCGTCGACCACGAGGCCTACGGTAAGACGCACCTCTACTTCCCATTGGTGGCCCGCGACGACTACCGGCGGCAGTCGCTCCGCAGCCTGATGGGGCGCTACTTCAACGGCTCCTTTGAGCAGATGGTCTCCTTCTTCGCGAAGGAGGAGAACCTCTCGCTGCGTGAGGTCGACGACCTGATGAGCCACCTCAAAGACGAACTAAACCCCGACGACGATGTCTGACCTCCTCGCTTACCTGCTCGAAGCCGGCCTCTGCCTGGCCGTCGGCTGGGGGCTCTACCGCCTGCTGTTTCACGGGCGGCCGCACTTCAGCTTCAACCGCTTCTTTCTGCTGGGCGTGACGGCGCTGGCCGTGGTCGTGCCCAGCCTACACGTACCGTGGCCGACCCTCGCCCCCACCGGCACCACGACCTTGGTGGCAGAGGTGGGGCAACGGGTCCAAACGCTCCCCGCGCTGGTCGTCGACGGCGGCGGCGGTGGTGGCAGCACGCTCCCCTGGGCAACGGTGCTGCTGGCGGTCTACGTGGCCGGGGCGGCCGTACTGACGGTCCTGCTGCTGCGGCGGCTGTATGGCCTCTGGTACCTGCGCCGCTTGCCGGGCGAGGTGGCCGACGGCTACCGGCTGGTGCGTCTGCCCGACGCGGGACCGACGTTCACCTTCCTGAACTGCATCTACCAGTACGAAGAGCCGCCGCTGCCCGAGGCCGAGCGGCGCGCCATGCTGAACCACGAGGTGGCCCACGTGCGCGGCCGCCACTCGCTCGACCTGCTCTGGAGCAACGTGCTGAAGGTCGCCTTCTGGTTCAACCCGGTGGTCTACTACCTGGAGCGCGACCTGCGGGCGCAGCACGAGTACCTCGCCGACCGGGCGGCCGTCGGGCAGGCCCCCGCCGACGTCTACGAACGTTTGCTGGCCCGTCAGGCGCTGCTCCGCTCCGGCTTTTCACTTAGTCACGCTTTTTCCAATGTTCACCCTCAATCACGCATCCACATGTTAAACCAAAAGACCATCCGCCCCTCCCGCCGGCGCGCCGCCCTCAGCCTGGCCGTGCTGCTCTCGCTCACGGTCTACGTCGCCTGCGAACAGCCCGACACCGAGGCGATCGTCGCCGAATCGGAAACTGAGCAGGCCCTCGACGCGCTGAACAGCCTCTACGCGAAGTACGGGATGGACGGAGCCTCGCTGACCACTTCCAAGCGGAAGGACGAAGACGGCAACACGATCATGGAAGTGCTGCCCACGAAGATGGAGCAGTTCACCGATGCCGACCGCCGCCGCGCCTACAAGCTGGCCGCCGCCCTGGCCGAAGAGTACAGCGAGGCGGCCGAGCGGAAGCTATCGGACGTGAACGTCACCACCGCTTCAGACGGCGAAGGGGAGATATTTCTGGTGGTCGAGGAGCCGGCCCGGCCCGTCGGTGGGATAAAGGCCTTCTACCGCTACGTGGGGCAGAATCTGGGCTATCCCGACGAGGCCCGAGCGCAGGGCATCGAGGGGCGCGTCTTCGTGCAGTTTGTCATCGAAAGGGACGGCACCATCACCAACGTCGAAACGGTGAAGAGCCCCCACCCCGCGCTGAGCGCCGAAGCTGAGCGCGTGATGCTTGAATCGGCCGCGTGGATGCCCGGCAAGCAGCGGGGAGAGCCCGTGCGCGTGCGAATGGTGATACCGCTCATCTTTAAGCTCCATGCCGCCGCCAGCACCTCGTCCGAGTAACTGACGACGGACCTATCCGCTTCGGGCGTGGTGGTCGGTCCGCCGCCGGTCCGAACGGTGCCGCCGGCGGCTTTTCTTGCTTCGACATAAAACCGGCTTCGTGCCGGTTTTTCCGTCTCCATGCTTCGAGTGGGAGCGTTTGGCGGAAGCTCTCCTTCGCGGAAGGTTCCGACGGAAGGGCGACAGGTCCGCCGACTATCTCGTAAGCCCCTGCCGCCGGAAGGGCGTAGCTTTGTTCCTGATGGAAGCTACCCTCCCTACCCAAGCGACGGCCGAAAAGCTCGGCCTGCTGCCCGAAGAGTACGACCGCATCCGCGCGATCCTGGGCCGCGCGCCCAACTTCAACGAGCTGAGCATCTTCTCGGTGATGTGGTCGGAGC
>JBARYS010000673.1:0-7307 GCA_049648155.1 Catalinimonas sp.
ACTTCAAAGGGCGCTCGTGCTCCTCGAAGCGACCTGCACCGTACGGTCACTGTGGGTTGCAGGGGGGGACAATCCATTTTTTCGCTGGGTAACACGCCGGCGCCGGAAGTAACGGATGCATCGGCCGCCAGGGTATTCCACGCAAAAGCATACCATGTAACATTTACAACAAACAGTGTAAATAAATTACATTTTTAGAGTTTATGTTGTTATATTTGCTCCGTATTCTTTTGAACGCAGGGGCATATCGAGGTGATTCAGTACAAATTTTTCTTAAAAACTTGTGTCTTTATGCTCGGAAAGATAATATTGTATATTATCAAGGACGAAGTGAAGTCAAGCAACAACTTCCTTGCGTGGCATCGGGGGTACCCTACACCCGCCGTGTCGCACCGTCTGTCCTCTTTCACCTCTGCCGGATTGCAATTCTCCCCTCACACCCCCTAACCCCACCGGTCGATGATTTACAAATTGAAGCTGAAGAATTCAGACCGCAGCGTACTGCTCTCCGCCGATGCGTACGAGTACATCGCCAATCATCTTTATCTGAAGGACCTGAATTTTCTGCAAAACCTGCGACTGCACTCGAACGGATACGCCTTCTTCCAGAAGAACCACCCCATCAAGGAGGGCGGCTACCGCAACGAGACCATTTACCTGCACCGGTTTATCGCCGAGAAGTTTATTGGAAAGCCCGATTCGCAGTCCCGGCTGTTCGTCAAAATCAAGAACGGCAATCCGCTCGACTGCCGCCTCTCCAACCTGGAGTGGGTGCCCTTCTCGCGCGTCATTCGCGGCACCAGCAAGACGCGCAGCAAGACCGGCTACCGGGGGGTGCACAAAGAGCATAACCGCTACCGGGCGGTGCTCTACGATCACGGCCAACGGCACGACCTGGGCTACTACGACTCGCCCGAGCAGGCGGCGGAGGCCTACAACAAGAAGTCGGAGGAGCTGTTCGGCAAGACCCGCAGCCTGAACAAGATCAAGCGCATCTCGTCGGAAAAGTAGCGCACCCGCCGGGCACCGGCTACCTTTGGGGTCACCCCGCGTGGCCATGCAGAAAAGACTTATTCTGGACCAGGATCGCCTGTCGATCACCCTCGGTCGGCTGTGCCGTCAACTGACTGAAACCCACGGTGACTTCAGCCGGTCGGTCGTGCTCGGCTTGCAACCCCGGGGCGTGCCGTTGGCCGAGCGGCTGGTGCAGCGCCTCCATGAGATGAGCGGCCTGCGTGTGCGCTCGGGCAAGCTCGACCCCACTTTCTACCGCGACGACTTCCGGCGGCGCGACCAGCCACTGCTGCCCAACGCCACCCAGATCCCCTTTCTGATCGAGAATCAGCGGGTGGTGCTGGTCGACGACGTGCTCCACACCGGACGCACGGTGCGGGCGGCCCTCGACGCGATGCTCGCCTTCGGCCGGCCGGCGCAGGTGGAGTTGCTGGCGCTCATCGACCGGAAGCACGGCCGCCACTTGCCCATCGAGGCCCGCTACGTCGGCCTGCACGTGCAGACACTGCAACACCAGCGCGTGTACGTAGAGTGGCACAACGCCGAACATCCTCTGGACCAAGTCTGGCTCACGGACTAACCGCCGCCCCATGTCGCAACTCAGCGTTCCGCACCTGCTCGGCATTAAGGACCTTACCGCCGACGACATCCGCCTGATCCTGGCGACAGCCGACAGCTTCAAGGAGGTGCTCAACCGCCCCATTAAGAAGGTGCCCTCGCTGCGAGACATCACTGTGGCGAACGTCTTCTTCGAAAACTCCACGCGTACGCGCCTCTCGTTCGAGCTGGCCGAAAAACGCCTCTCGGCCGACGTGGTCAACTTTTCGGCGTCGGGCAGTTCGGTAAAAAAGGGGGAGACGCTGCTCGATACCGTCAACAACATCTTGGCCATGCGCGTCGACATGATCGTGATGCGGCACGGCAGCCCGGGGGCGGCGCACTTCTTGGCGCGCAACGTGCGGGCGTGCGTCATCAATGCCGGCGACGGCACCCACGAGCACCCCACGCAGGCGCTGCTCGACGCTTATTCGATCCGCGAGCGGCTCGGCGAGGTGGCGGGCAAGCGGGTCTGCATCATCGGCGACATTCTGCACTCGCGCGTGGCCCTCTCGAACATCTTCTGCCTGCAAAAGCTGGGGGCCGAGGTGATGGTGTGCGGCCCACGGACGCTTCTGCCCCGGCACGTGGGCGAGCTGGGCGTACGCGTGGAGACCGACCTACGGCGGGCGCTGCGGTGGTGCGACGTGGCCAACGTGCTGCGCATCCAACTCGAACGCCAACAGATGCACTACTTTCCCTCGCTGCGGGAGTACGCCCGCTACTACGGCGTAAACCGCGCCCTGCTCGACGAGCTCGACCGCGAGATCGTCATCATGCACCCAGGGCCGATCAACCGGGGCGTGGAGATCACCGGCGACGTGGCCGACTCGGGGCAGGCGATCATCCTGCAACAGGTAGAAAACGGCGTGGCGGTGCGCATGGCGGTGCTCTACCTGCTCGCCGGGCAAACGCCCCCCACCACGGCAAACTAAACCGGGGCGCGCGTGCGTATGTAGAGGTACGTACCCGCCCCGCCGCTCTCTTTCATGCTTATCACGCCCTCCGCTTCCCCGCGCGTCCGTCTGCTCCGCTCTTACCTTCCACTGCTGCTCGGCCTCTTCGTGCTGCCCGCCGTCGGCTGGGCACAAGGGGGCTACGAGTGCGAAGAGCTGCTCTTCCCGAAGAGGGGCGCACGCGAGCTGTACGGTTACACCACGCTGCTGAACGAGTGGCGCGTCGAGCCGACGTTCACGCGCGCCGAGCCTTTTCAGGGGCGCTACGCGGTGGTGATGAAGGGCAAACGCTACGGCGTGCTCAACTGCGAGGGGTACCTGGCGGTGCCGGCCGAGTACGACGAGATCAAAAATTTCAGCGAGGGCACGGGCTGGGTGCGCAAGGGGCAACGCTGGGGGCTGGTCAGCGAGCGGGGAAAGCTGCTGCTGCCGGTGGCCTACGACGCCGTGCGGCCCATCACGCCCTACCACCCACTGCACTGGCTGCAACGCGGGCGGGGCGGGCAGCCCGCGCAGTGGGGGCTGTTCGACAAGAGCACGGGCAAGTTCGTGGTTACGCCCCGCTACGACGCCGTCCAGATTCTTTCGATCGACGCCACGCTGGTGCGCGCGCAGAACGACTTCGGCGTGATGCGTCACGACGGCTCGTTCGCCGTGCCCATGGGCGCGCACGACCTACAGCCCGTTTCGACCGAGGCGTTCGCCTACCGCCGCAACGGGCGGGTGGGGGCCTTCAATGTGCGGGGCCGCGTGCTGCTGGAGCCTGCCTACGACACCGTCGCCACGCGGGGCGGTCTGCTGCTGTTTCGGCAAGAGGGCCGCTGGGGCATGGCCAACCGCCGCGGACAGACGCTGGTGGAGCCGCGCTTTGAGGCGGTGGGCCAGTTCTACGAAGGGGTTGCTGCGGTGCGGGAGGGCGGCAAGTGGGGGCTGATGCGCCCCGACGGCTGGGTGGTGGTCGCCCCGACTTACGAGGCCGCACACGACGTGCGTAACCGCAACTGGGTGGTGCGGGAGGGCGGCCGCTGGGGTATCGTCAACCAGGCGCTGGAGCCGGTGGTGCCTTTCCGTTACGATACCATCGCCCGCAACTACGCCCAACACCGCTTCTACGCCCTCCGCCGGGCGGGGGCCTACACGCTGGTCGACCTGACAGGCAAACCGCTCCTGGCCGAGACCTTTGACGAGGTGGTCCTGGACGACCCCGCCGACTTCCTGCGCGTGCGCCGTGCGGGGGTGTGGAGCTACTACGACGCCGAAATCGGAGGCTACGTGACCCGCGAGAACTTCACGGCCGCCCGCCCGCGCCGCTTCGGCTACGCCTTCGTGCAACAAGCCGGCGGCTGGGGCGTGATCGACACGTCGGGCCGCGTGGTGGTCCCGACCCAATACGACAGTCTGGCCTACGTACAACCGGCGAGCCGCACGCTGTTCGTCGCCGGGCGGGCGGGGCGGTACGGCGTCGTCGACGACAGAGACCGGACGGTGCTGCCCATCGAGTTCGAGCGGGTCGAGTGGGCTGCGGGCGAGCGCCTCTTTAAGGTGCGCCGCGACGGGCGCTGGGGTCTGCATGGCACCTCGGACGTGCTGGTGGAGTCGCGCTACGACACCATGAGCCTGGACGCGCCCGCCTTTCCCGCCAGGGTGGCCCGGCGCAACAAGTGGGGACTGCTGAACGCCAAGGGCGAAGAGGTCACTAAGCTCAAGTACGAGTCGCTCCGCGCGCTGGGAGCCGGGTGGTTCGCCTGGGGGGACGGCGACAAATTAGGGCTACTCGACGACGACGGCCGCGAGGCGGTGCCACCCACGTACCTGGCGATCCGGCCCTTCGAAAACGGTTGGGCCGCCGCGCGCCGCGCCGAGGGCTGGGGCTTCATCAACGTCCGCGCTAAACCCAGTACCCCCTTCACCTACGAGGAAGTCACCGACTTCAACGGCACCTCAGCTTACGTAAAGGTCAACGGTAAGTGGGGGGCCGTGGACCGGCGCGGGGTGTACTTGCTCCCTCCCGAGTACGACGGCTACCGCACCCTGCCCGACGGCACGCGCCGCCTCTACAAGGAATAGACTCGTTCGGGCTGAACCTCAAACGGCTACGAGTGACAAATTTTATCCTGCGCTTTGTTGAAAAGCCTCGCCGATGCAGCAGCATCGCCTACGTTTTCCGCCTTGCTCAATATAAAATTTGCACGCTCTCGCTCGTTCATGTTCAGCCCGAACAAGTCTAATGATAATTTTGGGGTTGCTCCTGCAATGACAATCGTCGTTGGAGGGCCGTCCGAAAAACCCGGTAACCAACCAACCAGGCAATCAAACAGTCAATCGACCAGACCGAGCAGGAAGTGCTGCTGGACCGCCTGCGCGAGGTTGACGACCCGCTGTTGTGGCGGCAGGTACGGCGGTTGCTCGACACGCACACGCGTCTGCGACACCTGCCCGACGCCTGGCGGACGTTGCAGGATGCGCCCCGGCCGCCGCTGCGCCGCCACCTGCCGGCCCCGGCACTCGACACCCGCCTGGGGCGGTACGAGTCGCGCGTGGCTCCGTGGGTGTTCGGGGTGGCCCTGCTGATGTTGGTCGTGTTCGGCACGCTGCTGATGACGGTGACCGGCGACAACTCCTTCGGCTACTTCGGCACGTACGTGGGCGTGCTGAGTGGCATCGGGGCGGCGGGCTGGCTCTTGTTCGTGGGCGACCTGGCGTGGACGCTCTGGCTGGTCCGGTGCGAGAGGCACACGTTGCCGTTGCGCACGTGGCGGCGGCGCGTGGGGATGCTGCTGTTTCCGCCCCTGCGGCTGGGTGGCCGCCACCTGCTGGACCGCGACCGGACGTGGCTGCCGCGCTGGGGGTGGTCGCAGGTCAACGAGTCGCTTTACGAGGAGCTGCGGCGCTCGTTCAGCGTGCCGCTGCTGGTGATCGCCCTGCTGATCGTGCCGGCGCTGGTGATCGAGCTGAAGTTTCTCGACCAGGCCGAGGCGCGCTTCCCCGGCGTCGACTGGAGCTTTTGGCTGGAGCTGGTGCAGGCGCTGATCTGGATCGCCTTCACGTTCGAGTTTCTGCTGCTGTTCGCCTACACCGACGACCGGACGAGCTACCTGAAGAAGAACTGGATCGACGTGCTGATCATTCTGCTGCCACTCGTCTCGTTCTTGCGTACGTTCCGCCTCGCGCAGGTGATGCGCTTCAAGTACCTGGCCCGCACCTGGAAGCTGCGCGGCGTGGTGACCAAGGCTCGGCAGGGGTTAATTTTAGCCGAGGTGTTGCAGCGCCTCTTCGCACCGAACCCACAACGGCGGCTCCGCGCCCTGCAAAAGAAGCTGCGCGACAACCGCCGCGAGCGCGCCGAACTCGAAAGCGCCCTGCTGAAACTGGCCGAAGACGAAGCGTTGCAACCATAGGCGTCCGCGCTGTGCCCGGAACGCTACCTTTGGCAAAACCGCCCGCCGATGGAGACTACAACTGCCCTTTCCGACGACGAATTAGAGCGCGGCAACCCTCCGCTCGGAATCGTCTATGCCTTTGTGCATACTAACCTTATCTGTAGCCTGGCCGCTATTTGCGACGACCGTTTCACGATTCTGCCCGAGCTGGATTTGGATCTGCCCGACATCGAAGCAGTACCCGACATCGCCGTTTGCGATCAGTGCGTGGTCGACCTGCATCACGACGCCATCTGCCGGGCGGACGCCCCACGGCTAACGGTCGAAATTCCTGCGCCCGGGAAACCCCCGGCGGACCTAGCCGACCGGGCGCGGCGCTATCTGGCCGCCGGTGTCGCGTCATGCGGGATCATGTTACTTTCGATGCGGGCGGTAGCGACCTGTTGCCAACCCGGCGGGTACACGTCCTTCTTGGGCGCGGAAACACTGCGCGATCCAACCCTGGGCATCGAATGTGCCGCTGAAACAAGTCTTTATCGGCTGATCTCTCGCTAATCTGACGCTGGAGCAGGTCTTCAATTGACCTCTCGCTACCCAATACTCACGACTCGATACTACTACCTTGTCTAAACTACTCATCGGCCGGGCCGACGAAATCGATCTGCCGGAGCTGGGCCTCGAAGGCATCGCGGCCAAGGTCGACACCGGAGCGTACACCTCGTCGATCCACTGCTCGGAAGTGAAGCTGCTGGAGCACGACGGCCGCCCCGTGTTGAGCTTCCACATTCTCGACGAAGACCACGCCGACCTAGCGCAGCGCGAGTTTCGGACCGAGGCCTTCGACCGCAAGCAGGTGCGCAACTCGTTCGGCCACGTGGAGGAGCGCTTCGCCATCCGCACGCAACTGTACATCTTCGGGCAGACCTTCCCGACGGTCTTTACGCTCTCGAACCGCGCCGACATGCGCTACCCGGTGCTGCTGGGGCGGAAGTTCCTGAACGGCCGCTTCGTGGTCGACCCGGTCAAGAAGAACATCTGGCGTAAGCTGCGCCGGCAACAGGAGAACGGCGCATGAAAAAATTCGTACGCATCGGCACGCGGGGTAGTAAGCTGGCCCTCTGGCAGGCGCACCACGTGGCTGACCGCCTCCGCGCGGGGGGGCTGCAACCCGAGGTGGTCACCATCGAAACCAAGGGCGACCGCATCCTGCACGTGGCGCTGTCGAAGATCGGCAGCAAGGGCGTCTTCACCCAAGAGCTGGAGGACCAACTGCGCGCGGGCACCATCGACGTGGCCGTACACAGCGCTAAAGACATGCCCTCGCAACTGCCCGACGACCTCCACCTGATCGCCTTTACGG
>JBARYS010000674.1:0-3126 GCA_049648155.1 Catalinimonas sp.
CGCCCGCGCCGGGGGCAGACCCGACCGCGCGGCCACCGGCTGCCAGTAGCCCTCGGGCCGCACGCGGCGGTAGAAGGCGTCGAGGTGGCCGGCGTCGGTGGGCGAGGTCCCGAACGTCACGGCCAGCCAGGCCACGGTCGTGAAGCTCACCGTGAAGAAGAAGCTGTCGGGGAATACCCATCCGAAGGCGTAATGCGCCAGCGCGTACCCCCCCAGCGGGGCCAGCGAGGCGGTGATTTCGCTCCAGGCGTTGACGCGCCACCAGTACCAGCGCAGGATCAGCACCAGCCCCAGCCCCGCGCCCGCCTCGACCAAGAAGCGCCACACGCCCGCGATGGAGCCGATCTGCGTCGTGACGATAAGCGCCACCAGCATCAGGAGGCCCGTGGCCACGCGCGAGGCCGCCACCAGTTGCTTATCGGAAGCATCGGGGCGGACGAAGCGGCGGTAAAAGTCGTTCACGGCGTAGCTCGCCCCCCAGTTCAGTTGCGTAGAGATGGTGCTCATGTAGGCAGCAAAAAAAGCCACCAGCAGCAGCCCCCGCAGGCCCGAGGGCAAGAAGTCGCGCATGGCCATCACGAAGCCGAAGCGGCGGTCGGCGTCGGGCAGGTCGGGGTAGAGCACCAGGGCAGCCAGCGCCACCAGTATCCACGGCCAGGGGCGCAGACAGTAGTGGGCAATCTGGAAGAAGAAGGTCGCCAGCAGGGCGTGGCGCTCGTTCTTGGTGCTCATCATCCGCTGGGCTACGTAGCCGCCGCCGCCCGGCTCTGCGCCGGGGTACCAACTGGCCCACCACTGCACGCCCACGTAGGCCAGGAAGCTCCCTACGCTCAGGGTGAGCGTCGTGGCGACCTCGCCGGCCGACGTGCCCACCTTCGGGAAGAAGCTGAGCGTGCCCGGCGGCAGTTGCGCCTTCAGCCCCTCGATGCCGCCGACCTCCGGCGAGCCGACCACCAGCACCGCCAGCACGATGCACCCGCCGATGGCGATGGCAAACTGGATCATGTCGGTGACGGCCACGCCCATCAGCCCCGACAGCCCCGCGTAGGCCACGACCAACACCATCGCACCGGCCACGTACCAGATTTGCTCGGCGGCCGGAATGTCGAAGAAGACCTCCAGCAGCGTCATGAGCGCCACGTTCACCCAACCGATGATGAGCGCGTTCATAAACACGCCCAGGTAGATCGCCTTGAAGCCCCGCAGCAGCGCCGCCGCCCGCCCGGCGTAGCGCAGCTCGACGAACTCGACGTCGGTCAGGATGTTGGCCCGCCGCCAGAGCCGCGCGAAGAAGAACACCGTCAGCATCCCGCCGAACAGGGCGTTCCACCAGAGCCAGTTGCCCGCCACGCCCCCCTGTGCCACCAGCTCGGTCACGGCCAGCGGCGTGTCGGCGGCGAAGGTGGTCGCCACCATCGAGGTGCCTGCCACCCACCACGGCAGGTTGCGCCCCCCCAGGAAGAAGCTGTTCAGGTCGCGCCCCGCCCGCCGGGTGAAGATCAGCCCGATGACGAGCGAAAGCACGAAGAAGCCGACAATGATGGCGAGGTCGAGGGTGGAGAGGGTCACGCGCTAGGGGTTGGGTTTTGGGGATTGGCCATTGGCACATCGTGCCCGGTTTGCGTTCGCGGACAGGGCGGTGCCGGCCGAGCCTCAGAGCTACTCAAACCGCAACGATAAGCCAAAAGCCGATGGCCAAGCGCCAACCGCCGCGCACCGACCCTCCTGAATGTGCCCAAATTTCAGCACTCGTGTACAGACTTATCATTTTGTTGGGATAGGGGCGCGTTTGTTGCGTATCTGCTTTGTTGGTCAGTAGACGAAGAGTATAGATGTCGACGCCCCCTTCGATCTGACCATCGACGCGGAAAGTTACACCGACGGCGACCCGATCTTCGCCTGGAACTCGATCACCATCACGGGGCCGATCTCTTCGACGGTGCCCAAGCGGATCGTGGCCGGCGGCGGGGTGACCGTGGAAGGTGAAGGGCAGATCGGCGACAACATCACTCTGGAAGAGGGTTATCCGGTGGCCGCCGTTCCCATCAACGAGCAAACCGACGCTGACGTCAACCGTTTCTGTAACAGTTCGCTCTACAAGGCCAACACCAGTGCGGCGCGCTTGCCCGCCGCGATGGTCCCCGCCCCCGGCTTGCCGCTGAAGTTGCGCACGTCGGTGGCTGGATCACAAATCTGATCAGAGAGAGCGTACGTCACCATTTTACTGGTTCTCAACGCTTTAGATCAGACACCAAACAAAAGTAATTTTCACCACAAATAGCATCATGCTAAGGATCAATGCCCTTCAGTGCGCAGCAGCCCCTGCGGAATTGATCCGGCATATTATAAAATTGTTAACAATGGTCGCGGCTATTGGAATAGATCGGGGGGGGGGGGGCTACTTTGCCGACATATTTCACCCACTCGTCGACACAAGCCATGAGAAAGTATTCCGCCCTCACCGGGGCTATCGCCCTCGGTCTGCTCCTCGCCACGACGCACCAAGCTGCCGCGCAGGTGGCTGATAAGACCGGCGTCCAGACTTACACCTCCGCAGACTCTGCCGGTGCCGCCCGGATGGCCGCACCCGGACCGGGGGACGCGCCGATGAACTATACGGCCGGATACGCCTGGATCGGAACCATGCACAATTTGTGGGGCGGATTTGCGCATAGCAGCATCCCCAGCTTGCAGCGGAATGAGAAGTACGCCCTCCTTCAGCATTTTACCGGCAATTACACCTACGTCAACGCCAACCGCGACGGCAACGACGGGCACGTGGGCATCCGCATCGACAACCTGGACATCGCCCGCTTCAACTACAACGGCAACGTGGGCATCGGGACCATTAATCCCTTGGAGCGCCTGACGGTGATGGGCGGCATGATGCGCATCGGCAACCAGGTTAACAAGACGCAGGCCAACACGCGGCTGTCGGTCGACGGCACGCTGACGGCCAAGAAGGTGGTGGTGACCCAGAGCGGCTGGGCGGACTTTGTCTTCGCCGACGACTACCGGCTGCCGCCGCTGGCCGAGGTAGAGACATTCGTGAAGCAGCACCGCCACCTGCCGGAGGTGCCCTCCGAGGCCCAGGTGCTGGCCGGGGGACAGGACCTGGGCGAGATG
>JBARYS010000675.1:0-2795 GCA_049648155.1 Catalinimonas sp.
ACGCATCACCTCGCTGCGGAAGACGATCTCGCGGCGACTGGTGGCCGTGAAGAACGAGACGGCGATGCTGACCACCTTCAACGAGGTGGACATGAGCCCGATCATGGAGCTGCGCAAGAAGTACAAAGAGCCGTTCAAAACCAAGCACGAGGTGGGGCTGGGCTTTATGTCGTTCTTCACGAAGGCTTGTTGCCAGGCGCTGCTCGAAATTCCGGCCGTGAACGCGCAGATCGACGGCGACGAAATGCTGTTCCACGAGTACGCCGACGTCTCCATCGCCGTCTCGACCGACCGCGGTCTGGTAGTGCCTGTGATCCGTGATGCGCACGCACTCAGCTTCGCCGACGTAGAGCGGGAGATCGTTCGGTTGGCCGCGCGCGCCCGCGACGGCAAGCTGACCATCGAAGAGATGCAGGGCGGCACGTTCACCATCACCAACGGCGGCATCTTCGGCTCGATGCTCTCGACGCCGATCATCAACGCGCCGCAGTCGGCCATCCTGGGGATGCACAACATCATCCAGCGCCCCGTGGCGATCAACGGCCAAGTGGAGATCCGCCCCATGATGTACGTCGCCCTTAGCTACGACCACCGCATCATCGACGGCCGCGAGTCGGTCACGTTCCTAGTGCGCGTCAAGGAGCTTCTCGAAGACCCGGCGCGCCTGCTGCTGGGCGTGTAGCGCGCATTCGCAAAAGCAAACCGGGGCGCGGCAGAGAAATCTGCCGCGCCCCGGTTTTTCGTGTCTATAGCATTGCCGTCTACATTCGAGAACCCTACAAAGGCGACGAACGCGTTGCCGTCAAGCTTTCATAGAGTTTTGATCTCAAGTGTCTACAAATTGTTCAGTGATGCGATAGATGCCCTTCTCTTCGAGCGAGCCGTCGGGCCGGATCGGCTTCGGCAACATGTCGGACGTCACCTGTGCAGCGTATGGGCGCGCGTGAGCAGGTCGCGGAAGCCCGCCAGGGTGCCGAAGGCGGAGTTCTCCAGCTCCCAGGCGGCATACACGCAGAAGCGGTAGGTGCCGTCCGCATCGGGGTCGAGGTAGAGCAGGTGCGTCTGGACGATACCCGCGCCGCTGTCGGGCGCGGCCGCCACGCGGTGCACCCACCGTCGGTCGGTGATCAGGGCCATACCAAGGCGCTCGCCGTCGTAAGCCTGGTTGCCGTAGGTAGCCAGCACGGCGTGCTCCCCCACGTCCCAGCGGTAGAGCGTGTCGTTCTCCATGCTGACCAGGCCGGTCACGACGCGCGTGCCCTCCCGGGGTTGCAGCCGCACCTCGGACGTGTAGTAGCGGTCGCCGGCCCTGATCGACACGGTGTGGTCGACACCCACGCCCCCGACGCAGTTGCGGAAGCGCAGCCGAAAGGCGGCGTAGAGCGGCCCCTCCGCGAGCCGTTCGATGCTGCCCTCGCAACCTGGCCCGACGCGGTAGAGCGAGTCGCCCCGTGCCAAGGCCAACGCCCCGGCCCCCAGCGAATTGCCTACCCTGAGGATGTCCATGCCCCAGTCGGCCAGTTGGTGGTAAGAGCCCCACGCGTCGGTGCCCACGCTGTCGAGCACCGGGCGGCGCACCCGCTTGCCGAAGACGTCGATGCCGTTGCGGGCGTCGTAATAGTTGCGGAAGGCCACGTACTCATTCTCCCAGGCGGGGCCCTCCATCTGAAATGCGCCCATTGACGAGGGCGAATCAGAGGTCTCCAGCCGGGCGGCGCCGTAGTCCTCACGCAGGTCGGGCTCACGGGCGAAGCGCAGGTTCACGCGCGGCTCCACCGGCGGCAGGGCGTCGCGCGTGGCGGTCCGCAGCGTGTAGGTGCCCGTGTCGGCGAAGAGATAGGCCACGGAGTCCCACCGTTCGCCCTCGCCCACGAACTGGTAGGGCACCGGCGTACCGTCGCGTTCGAGCAGCGGGTAGTCAGCCGCCCCGAACGTCCGGTCTAATCGTTCGGACAGCGCCGCCCGCGCGAAGAAACGCAGGCCGGGCGCGGACACCGCGAGCGAGGCGGGCGGCGGCGCTTTCTCGGCGCAACCCGCCGGCAGGGCGAGGAGCAGAAGGCGGCAGATGAGCGTACGCATCGGTAAAAGATTTTTAAGAGAAACTACCGCAGTTCGTCGGGGCGACGCCAACCATGTCGCCGTGGTCTAGGTTCTCGCCGGCCATGCCCCAGGCAAAGGTGTAGTTCGAGGTGCACTAGACGAAGACCTCATCGTCGTGAAACAGCTTGGGGATCAGAGACGCGTCGCGCGCCTGGGCGTTGAGGGTCTTGGCAGACGTGGGGTTAGCGGCGTAACGCTCTTCGCATTGCATATGGTTGATTCGGGTGCGGGTGAAAAACGCGTCGGGTGGGTTCCGTCCAATAAGAGACCGCTGCGCGCACTCTCATACCCCTGCCGGCGGTGCGCCCTCTGCGCCGGTGCCGAACAGCGCGAAGTCGTAGCGCACGGGGTCGGCCGGGTCGAAGCGGCGCAGGCGGTCGGTCAGGGCAAGGGCGGCGCGCCAGTCGGTCTGCGGGCGCTGCAATAGCCCCAGGCGGCGGGCGGTGCGGGCAGCGTGCACGTCGAGGGGGCAGACCAGTTGGTGCGGACGGATGCGGTCCCAGAGCCCGAAGTCTACGCCCCGCCCGTCGCGGCGCACCATCCAGCGCAGGAACATCAGCAGTCGTTTGCAGGCCGACCCGCGCACGGGGGTGCTCACGTGCTTCCGCGTGCGGTGGGGGGCGTCGGGGTGGTCGAAAAAGTAGTTGTGGAAGCCCATCAGCGCCCACTCCACGGTGGGGGCGTCGGCGGGAAGG
>JBARYS010000676.1:0-6066 GCA_049648155.1 Catalinimonas sp.
GGTAATGGACTACCGCGTGGGGGTAGCGCTGGGAAGTTTGCGCCGCCCCGACCCCGACGCCGTGTTCGGCACGGTTGAGGACGACGGGCTCGCCTCTTCCGAATTGCTGCTGACGATCCGCGGCACGTCTGACGATTTCAAAGTGGCGTACGACTCCCAGGGAGCCACCCGCAAGATCGCCGAAGGCCTCAAGCGAGAAGGGCGGGAGCTGCGCACGTTGTTCGGCAAAAAGGATCCGAAAGACAAGAAGCCCACCGAAGAACCCCCACCCACCGACGAAGGTGAATATTTCGACTTTTAAGTCCATCGAAACGAGCGCCGGTGACGCGGTGAGGGAGTCGGGAGGTTGGAATAGGTGCCCTCGGACCGCAGCACATACCTTTGCTACCCATGATCGAACTGACCGCGCGACAGATCGCCGAACTGGTGGGGGGCGATGTGGAGGGAGACGGAGAGATCCGGCTCCGTCGGATCGGAAAAATTCAGGAGGCGGAGCCTGATACCGTCTCTTTCCTGTCCAATCCGAAGTATGAGCCCTACCTCTACGAAACCCGGGCCGGGGCCGTCCTGGTGAACCGGGATTTTGCACCGCGTCGCGACGTGTCGGCCGTGCTGATCCGCGTTGAGGACGCCTACCTGGGGTTCACCACGCTGTTGGAAGAGTACCAGCGCCTGCTGGCCCTCGACAAGGAAGGCATCGAACAGCCTGCTTATCTCGGCGAAGATGCCACCTACGGCGTGGGGCTCTACCTCGGCGCGTTCGCCTACGTGGGCAAAGGGGTGCGCATTGGCAACCACGTCAAGATTTATCCGCACGCCTTCGTGGGCGACGGCGCCGTGCTGGGCGACCACACCGTGCTGCACCCCGGCGCGCGCGTGCTGCGGGGCGTGCGCGTGGGGCGGCACTGCACGCTGCAAGCCAACGCCGTGGTGGGATCCGACGGCTTCGGCTTTGCCCCGCAGCGCGACGGCAGCTACCGGACCATCCCGCAGGTGGGCACGGTGGTGCTCGAAGACCACGTCGACGTGGGCGCAGGCACGGTGATCGACCGAGCCACCGTGGGCGAGACCATCCTGCGGCGCGGCGTGAAGCTCGACAACCTGATTCAGGTGGCCCACAACGTCGAGATCGGCGCGAACACCGTCGTGGCAGCCCAGGCGGGCTTCTCCGGCTCGTCGACCATCGGGGCCGGGTCGATGATCGGCGGACAGGTGGGCGTGGTGGGGCACGTGGCGCTGGCCGACGGTACGCGCGTGGCGGCGCAGTCGGGCGTGGCGAAGGGCGTGGAGGAGCCGCACCGGACGCTGATGGGCTCGCCGGCCGTCGATCTGAAGGCCCACATGAAGAGCGTGGTGCTGACCCGCCGCCTGCCGGAACTGCTGCGGCGCGTCGAGCGCCTCGAAGAAAAAATTATACCTTTACCACCATTATGAGCAGGCCCGCGCGGGGGGCAAATCGCCGCTTCGCGCTGCTCTCAGGCCGCTTTTGGCCCAGCCACCCAACATGCACACTAAGCAGCATACGATTAAGGAGGAGGTGACCGTGGAGGGCGTCGGACTGCACACCGGCGCGCCGGTCAAGATGCGCTTCCGACCCGCCCCCGCGCACCACGGCATCAAGTTTCAGCGCGTCGATTTAGAGCATCAGCCCATCGTTGAGGCCGACGTCGACTACGTGGTCGACCTCTCGCGCGGCACCACCCTGGAGAAAAACGGTGCCCGCGTGGCGACCGTCGAACACGCCCTGGCCGCCCTGGTGGGCATGCAGGTCGACAACGTGCTGATCGAACTCGACGGCCCGGAGATTCCGATCATGGACGGCAGCTCGCAGGAGTTCGTCAAGGCCATCGAGACGGTAGGCACCTGCGAGCAGCACGCCCTGCGCAACTTCTTCGAGGTGACCGAGAGCATCTCGTACCGCGACGAGGCCCGCAACGTAGAGATTGCCGCCCTGCCGCTCGACGACTACCGCCTCACGGTGATGGTCGATTACAACTCGCCGGTACTGGGCAGCCAGCACGCCTCACTGACCGACATCTCCGCCTTTAAGGACGAGATCGCCTCTTGCCGGACGTTCTGCTTCCTGCACGAGCTGGAGACCCTCCGCAAGAACAACCTGATCCGCGGCGGCGACCTGAACAACGCCATCGTGGTGGTAGACCGCGTGGTGGAAGAGGAAGAGCTCGACAGCCTGGCGGCGCTGTTCAACCAGCCGAAGGTAGCCGTGAAGGCCGAGGGCATCCTGAACAACGTGGAGCTGCGCTACAAGAACGAGCCCGCCCGCCACAAGCTGCTCGACATGGTGGGCGACTTGGCACTGGCCGGCCGGCCCCTGAAGGCGCAAATTCTGGCCGCCCGCCCCGGCCACGCGGCCAACGTGGCTTTTGTCCGCCGCCTGAAGAAGCGCATGAACGAGGTGGAGCAGAAGACGGTGCCCGATTACGACCCCCGGATGCCGCCGGTGCTCAACAGCGTGCAGATCAGCCGCGTGCTGCCGCACCGCTACCCGTTCCAACTCGTCGACAAGATCTTCCACCTCGACGCCACCACGGTGGGCGGGGTGAAGAACGTCACCATCAACGAGCCCTTCTTTCAGGGGCACTTCCCCGGCAACCCCGTGATGCCGGGTGTGATTCAGGTCGAGGCCATGGCGCAGACCGGCGGCATCCTGCTGCTCAACACCCTGCCCGACCCCGAAAACTACTGGACCTACTTTCTGGGCATCGACAACTGTCGCTTCAAGAAGATGGTCGTGCCCGGCGACACGCTGGTGTACAAATGCGAACTGCTCGCGCCCATCCGCCGGGGCATCGCCAAGATGCACGGCCGGGCCTACGTCAACAACAAACTGGTGTGCGAGGCGGTGATCTCGGCCAGCATCGTCCGTAAATAGCCGCTCATGAATCAACCGCTGGCGTACATCCACCCGGAGGCGCGCATCGCTCAGAACGTTGTGATCGAACCCTTCGCGACCATTTCGCGGAACGTGGAGATCGACGAAGGCACCTGGATCGGCCCGAACGCCGTCATCATGGAGGGCGCACGCGTGGGCAAGAACTGCAAGATTTATCCCGGCGCGGTGGTGTCGGCCCCGCCGCAAGACCTCAAGTACAAGGGCGAGCCGTCGACGGTCACCATCGGCGACCACACGGTGATCCGCGAGTGCGTGACGCTGAACCGGGGCACGGCCCTCGACAAGAACGACACCCGCATCGGAACACACTGCCTCATCATGGCCTACGTGCACATCGCGCACGACTGCCGCATCGGCGACCACGTGATCATCGCCAACTCGGTGCAGCTCGGCGGCCACATCGAGGTGCAGGACTACGCCTTCGTCGGTGGGTCGTCGGCCGTGCACCAGTTCGTCAAGATCGGCGCGCACGCCATGGTCTCGGGCGGGTCGCTGGTGCGCAAGGACGTGCCGCCCTACACGAAGGCCGCCCGCGAGCCGCTCACCTACTGCGGCATCAACTCGGTGGGGCTGCGCCGCCGGGGCTTCAGCAACGAGCAGATCAACGAGATTCAGGAGCTCTACCGGGTGGTCTACATGAGCGGCCTCAACAACTCGCAAGCCACCGAGCGGCTGGAGCTGGAGATGCGCCCCTCGCCCGAGCGCGACGAGGTGCTGAACTTCCTCCGCTCGTCGGACCGCGGCATCATGAAGGGCTACGAGGAGTAGACGGCCGGCCACCACGGACCGTACCAAGCAAACGCACCGGCCGTGACCCAGGCTTCTCTACACGTCGAACATCTCGGCAAGCGCTACCAGCGGACGTGGATCTTCCGCGACCTGACGCACACGTTCGAGGCGGGCCGCCCCTGCGCCGTGGTGGGGCCGAACGGCGCGGGTAAGTCGACGCTCATCCAGACACTGACGGGCTACCTGTCCCCCTCGGCGGGCGAGCTGCGCTACCGCGTGGGGGCGCGCGACCTGCCGCCCGAAGCGGTGCACCGGCACGTGGCCGTGGCCGCCCCTTACCTCGAACTGATCGAAGAGATGACGCTGCTGGAGGCCGTCCGCTTCCACGGGGCTTTCCGCCCGCTGGGGGGGCTCTCGCCGCGCGCCTTCACCGAGCGCATCTTCCTTGACCACGCCCGCCACCAGTACGTCGGCCGCTTCTCGTCGGGCATGAAGCAACGCCTCAAGCTGGGGCTGGCGCTCTTCACGGACGCCCCCCTCCTGCTGCTCGACGAGCCGACGGCCAACCTTGACGCCGACGGCGTGGCCTGGTACCGCCGCGAGGTCACCACCTGCCTGCCGAACCGGGTGGTGATCATCGCCTCCAACCAGCCGCACGAATACGACTTTTGCCCGGAGCAGATCGACGTAACGACGCTCAAGCCGCGACGCCCGGCGGGGTGACGCCGGGCGCTCAAAAGCCTACGATCATGAAGACCAACACCGAAGACATCTACGACGTGGTGCGGCAGGTGCCGCCGGGCCGCGTGACGACCTACGGGGCCATCGCCGCTTACTTGGGTACGAAAGGCGGGGCACGGTTAGTGGGCTGGGCTATGAACCAGGCGCACATCCACCCCACGGAAGGCCGCCCTACCGTACCCGCGCATCGGGTGGTGAACCGCATAGGGCTGCTCACGGGTAAGCATCACTTCGGCGCACCCGACCGGATGCAGCGCCTCCTGGAAGCTGAGGGGGTGAGGGTGCAAGACGACAAGGTGCAGGACTTTGACGAGCGATTTTGGGACCCGGCGGCGCTAGACGAATGAGGTCCTTCGTCAAATAGAAATCGAACTAAAATCATTATTTATCTTGACGGAACAAATCTTAACCACATAATCATGAAAACGCCTGCTGGCCAGCCTCTACCTGGGCAGGCTCCGCGCAGGCAGCTCTTACCAGACGTTTAGATTGGTGAAAGCACAATAGCTTCTCAACCAGCGGGCGGCACCACGACAGGGTGCTGCCCGTTACATCATTTTGCCGCTATGAACTATCTACCTTTTTTCGCGCTGCTGCCGGCGCTCTGCCCGCGCCAAGCGGTGGCCCAAACGCCTACCTGGACGTAGGCCACCGACACGAAAGTAGGTCTGACAGGCAATCCGACAACCGACGCCGCAGGCAACCTGTACACCCTTGGTAGAGGTTCCGATCCCGACAGCGTACGCTTCGGTGACCTGCCGCCCGTCCGGGAGCGCATGTTTCTGGTCAAGCGCACCCCGCAGGGCGTGCCGATCTGGGCGTTGGGCACGGCTACCAATCCCTGGGCACTGGTGACCGCCCCGGCGGCAACTCCTACATCACCGGCACCTTCCTGAGCACCGACACTTTTGAGCTGGGCGGTCACCCATTGGTCTGCGTGGGCGAGAAAGACATCTTCCTGGCCAAGATCGACAGCGCCGGGAGCGTGCTGTGGGCCAGACGTGCCGGCGGTGTGGGCTTCCCCCCCTGGATGCCACCCATTCCCCCTACCATTGAAGACGAGGGCCGGAGCGTCGGCGTGTGGGACGCTAATGGGCGGCCACTCTGGGCGGTATCGGCACAGGGGTGGGGGCTGGACCTACCGAGCGGCATCGCCCTCTCGCCCGACTTCACGGCCTGCTACGTGACGGGCATCTACGAACACGAGTTGGTTTTCGACAACACCATGGCGCCGGCCATATGGCTGAGAGGAAGGGGCGCTTTTCTGGCCAAGCTGGGGGACATCGTCAGCCACGCGCCCACCGACGATAACGCCGCCACAGGCCGGGGCTACCCTAATCCCGCACACGACGCCTTTTACATAACATTTCCATCTAGACAACGAACCTCCGGCACGTTTCTACTCTACAACACGACGGGGGAAACTCGTGCGCAGGATGGCGCTGAGAGAGACCGACCGGTTGAGCATCGAGCGGGGCACTCTGTCCGCCGGTCTGTACGTGTACAGGCTGCTGGAAACCGGCCGACCCGGACTGGTCGGCAGGATCGTGCTCAAATAACCGCCGCCGAAAATGCCCTCTGCCGTAATGCCTAGTCAAGGTGCGTCGGCCAGACGCCGCTTTGTCGCTAAATCAGAATAGTGGCAGCACCTGGTCGATGAAGTCGTGGATGTAGGGATGAAG
>JBARYS010000677.1:0-11323 GCA_049648155.1 Catalinimonas sp.
GGTAATCGTGCTGCTTGGCCTTGCCCGTAGCGGCGACCACCTCGTAGCCGCCGCGCGCGAAGAGCGCCACCGCCAGGCTACCCACGCCGCCGGTGGCCCCCGTGACGAGGATCGGCCCGGCGGCGGGCGTCTGCCCCATCTGCTCCATCTGGTGGCGGGCCAACGCGGCCGTCAGCCCCGCTGTGCCCAGGACCATGGCATCGTGCGTGGTCAGGCCCGTCGGCAGCGGCACCACCCAAGCGGCGGGCACGCGGACGTACTGTCCAAAGCCGCCCGGCGTATTCATGCCCAGGTCGTAGGAGGTGACCAGCACCGCTTGCCCGGGCCGGAAGTCGGGGTGGCGGCTCTCGACCACGGTGCCGGCCGCGTCGATGCCCGGCGTGTGCGGATAGTGCCGGGTGACGCCCTTGCTGCCCGACGCCGCGAGGGCGTCCTTGAAGTTCAGGGCGGAGTACTGCACCCGCACGAGCACCTCGTGGTCGGGCAGGTCGTCGGTAGTGAGTTCGGCCAGGTGGCGCTCGAACTGATTCTCGAAGGGCTCCTCGACGCGGAGGGCACGGTAGACGTGGGACATGAGGGAGCAGCGTGAAAGGGTATGACTGCGAAGTTTCGAAAAAGCGCCGGATTCCGCCCACCCGGCGCTCGATCCGCTCCTCCGGTGGGCGTGGGCGGTACGCCGCGCGCTGCGGGTTGCGGGTTGCGGGTCGACAATGCTGCCGTTCTTATATTTGAGAACCACCACTCTTTTTATGAAAACAATCTCGCTCACTTCCGGAGAGCTTAATTACCCGGCCGCCGCCCTGGCGTTGGAGGCCACCCGCGCGGCCATCGACGGCACGCTGACCCACTACCCCTCGACCGAGGGCGTTTGGGAGCTGCGGGCCGCCCTGGCCGAACACTACCGGTCGACGCAGGCCGACATCATGCCCGAGAACGTGCTGATCACCAGCGGCGCGCGCCACGCCATCTACAACGTGCTCAAGTGCACGCTGCAACCCCGCCCCGACGCGCCCGACGAGGTGATCGTGCCGACACCCTATTGGTTCTCGTTTCCCGACCTCGTCACGCGTGCTAAGGGTGAGCTGGTGCCGCTGCCTACGCACCAAGCCGACGACTTTGCCATCGACCCGGAGCGGCTAGCCGCGCTGATCACGCCGCGCACGAAGCTGTTTATACTCACAAACCCTTGTAACCCCACCGGGAAGATCTACTCGGCTGCCGAGATCGACGCACTGGTCGAGGTGTTGGAACGGTTCCCGCACGTGCACGTCCTGACGGACGAGATCTACGATTTTATCTCGTTCGAAGGCGGCGAGCCGACCCACCTGCCCGACGGCACCGTGCTCCCGTCCGTGCCGCACCTAGGTAGTTGGCAACAAGTGGCCGACCGCGTGGTGACGGCCGGAGGCTTTTCGAAGTGCTTCTCGATGGCCGGCTGGCGGGTGGGCTACCTGGTGGCCGCCGAGAACCTGATTCAGCGCTTCAAGACGTATCAGGAGGTGACCCACTCGGGCGTGAGCGTCTTCTCGCAGCGGGCCGCCCTGGCCGCCTGGAACGACCGCCCCGCCTACCTAGGCGACCTGATGGGGGAGCTGCGCCGCCGCCGTGCCCTGGCGCTCGAACTGCTCGGTGCCGCCGAGGGGCTGCGCGTGTTCCCCTCGCAGGGCACTTATTACCTCTTTCCGGACGTCTCGGCATACTTCGGCTGCACCACGCCCGCCGGGCGCGTGATCCGGAACGCTACCGACCTGACGATGTACCTCTTCGCCGACGCCCGCGTGCAAGTGCTCAGCGGCGACCTGTTCGGCGACGCCCGCCACGTGCGCCTCTCGTTCGGCGTGAAGAAGGCCGTGCTGCGCGAGGGGCTGCAACGCATTGTCGGCAGCCTGCGTAAACTCGGGAAACCCGCGACGGGTGCCGCTGTTCTCCCCTCGGGACTGCGCGCGGCCGCGCCCCTACCCCGAACCTAATGAAGGATAAAATCTGCCTCGTGACCGGTGCCAACTCGGGCATCGGCAAGGAGACCACCCGCGCCCTCTACGCCATGGGCGCGACCGTAATTATGGTGTGCCGCAACGGCAACAAGGCCCTCGACGCCAAGATGGAGATCGAGGCCACCGTGCCCCGCCCAGGCGACAACAAACTCGACGTGGTGCTGGGCGACCTAGGCATTCAGGCGGAGGTGCGCCGTGTGGCCGACGAGGTGGCCGGCCGCTACCACCGCCTCGACGTGCTGGTGAACAACGCGGGCCTGGTGGTGGACAAGAAGCAGCTCACGCCCGACCGCATCGAGACGACCTTTGCCGTGAATCACCTCGCGCCGTTTATTCTGACGCTGCGGCTGCTGCCCCTGCTGCGGAAGTCGGCCGAGCCGCGCGTCGTCAACGTCTCTTCCGAGGCGCACCGCATCGGGCGGTTCCGGGCCGACAAGCTCCAGAACCCACCCCGCTACGATGCCATGCGCACGTACGGCGATACCAAGCTGGCGAACATCCTCTTCACGCGCGAGCTGTCGCGCCGCCTGGCCGACGAGCGCATCACGGTGAACGCCCTGCACCCCGGCTTCGTCGGGTCGAACTTCGGTAGCGGATTCACGGGCCTTTACAACGTACTGATGACGGTGGCGCAGCCGTTCGCCATCTCGCAGGTGGAGGGCGCGCAGACGTCGATCTACCTGGCGAGTTCGCCGAAGGTGGCGGGCATCACGGGCAAGTATTTTGAAAAGAAACGGGTCAAAAAGCCCAGTGACAATGCCCTGAGCGACTACTACGCCCGCAGCCTCTGGGAGCTGTCGGAACGACTGACCGACGAGCACTGGGACGCATACGACCACCCAGCGAGCACCGCAACGGCAAGCAAGCCCGACACGCCGCAGGAGGCCAAAAACTTCAAGCTGGACGCTGCCCCCGTACCGGCCACGCCGCCCGCCGAGGCCGTCGCGCCGCCGCAAGAACAGCCCGATGCCCTCACGATGAACAACGACGACGGTACCGACACGCTCGGCGCACCGCCACCCGACAAGACCTTTGGTGAGCAGGGCACTTCCGATACTACTTCCGCAACGGCCTCCGCCGGGGCGAGTATCGACGAAGAGACGCTAGGTGCTGGCCCACCCGACGAGACCTTCGGAGAAGCCGGGGAAACGAAGGAAGAAGAGACGCTGGGAGCCGCCCCGCCCGACGAAACGTTTGGGGCAGCGGACCCACCCACCGGACAGCCTTCCAACGAAAATCTTCCGAACAAGGGGCGTTCGAAGCGGCGGTAGTAGCGGAACCTAAAAGCGTACTCTCACGCCGCGTGGGCGTAGGCACAAAAAAACCCCCGGCGGCAGGGCCACCGGGGGTTTCTTCTTATCACGGGTTGATTTACTTCTTCTCGCTGTCGACCTCTTCGTAGTCGACATCGGTCACGTCGTCCGTAGCGTTTTGCGGCCCGCCGGCACCGTTCGGTGCGCCCGCATCGGCACCGGACTGCCCTTCGGCGCCCTGCTGGGCGTACATCTCCTGCGAGGCGGCGGCCCACGCCTGGTTCAGCGTCTCGGTGGCGCTGTCGACGGCGGCGAGGTCCTGTGAACCATGCGCGGCACGGAGCGAGCCGAGGGCCGTGTTGATGGCCTCCTTGTTCGCGTCCGACAGCTTGTCGCCGTACTCGTTGAGCTGCTTCTCGGTCTGGAAGATCAGGCCGTCGGCGGCGTTGAGCTTGTCGATCTTCTCGCGCTCCTGACGGTCGGCCTCTTCGTTGACCTTGGCCTCGTTACGCATACGCTCGATCTCGTCTTGCGAGAGGCCCGACGACGCCTCAATGCGGATCTTCTGCTCTTTGCCGGTGCCCTTGTCGCGCGCCGACACGTTCAGGATGCCGTTGGCGTCAATGTCGAACGTCACCTCGATCTGCGGCACGCCGCTCGGGGCGGGCGGGATGTTGTCGAGGTGGAACTTGCCGAGCGAGCGGTTGTCCTTCGCCAGCGGGCGCTCCCCTTGCAACACGTGGATCTCGACCGACGGCTGGTTGTCGGCGGCCGTCGAGAACGTTTCCGACTTCTTGCTGGGGATGGTCGTGTTCGACTCTATCAGCTTAGTCGACACGCCGCCGAGCGTCTCGATACCCAGCGAAAGGGGAATCACGTCGAGCAGTAGCACGTCTTTCACCTCACCGGTGAGCACGCCCCCCTGGATGGCGGCACCAATGGCGACCACCTCGTCGGGGTTGACGCCCTTCGACGGCTTACGGCCGAAGAACTTCTCGACCTCCTCCTGAATGCGCGGGATGCGCGTCGAGCCCCCCACCAGGATCACCTCGTCGATGTCGCTGTTTTGGTAGCCAGCGTTTTTCATGGCGCGGCGGCAGGGGTCCAGCGTCCGGCGAATCAGGCCGTCGGCCAACTGCTCGAACTTGGCGCGTGAAAGCGACCGCACCAGGTGCTTCGGGATGCCGTCGACCGGCATGATGTAGGGCAGGTTGATCTCGGTCTGCGTTGACGACGAGAGCTCGACCTTGGCCTTCTCGGCGGCCTCCTTCAAGCGTTGCAGCGCCATCGGGTCTTTACGCAGGTCGATATTTTCGTCTTGCTTGAACTCTGCAGCCAGCCAGTCGATGATCACCTGATCGAAGTCGTCGCCGCCCAAGTGCGTATCACCGTCGGTCGACTTCACCTCGAACACACCATCGCCCAGCTCCAAGATGGAGACGTCGAACGTACCACCGCCGAGGTCAAACACGGCGATCTTCTGGTCTTGGTCCTTCTTGTCAAGGCCGTAAGCCAAGGCGGCGGCCGTCGGCTCGTTGATGATGCGCTTCACTTCGAGACCGGCGATCTGCCCGGCTTCTTTGGTAGCCTGCCGCTCAGCGTCGTTGAAGTATGCCGGCACGGTGATGACCGCTTCGTTGACGCTGGTGCCGAGGTAGTCTTCAGCGGTCGACTTCATCTTTTGCAAGATCATGGCCGAGATCTCCTGCGGCGAGTAGTGGCGATCGCCGATCTTGACGCGGGGCGTCTCGTTGGGTCCCTTCTCCACCTCGTAGGCGACGCTCGAAATTTCCTTCTGCACATCGCCGTACTTCTTGCCCATAAACCGCTTGATCGACTGGATCGTGTTACGGGGGTTAGTGATGGCCTGGCGCTTGGCCGACGCGCCCACTTTGCGTTCGCCGTTGTCGATAAAGGCGACGATGGAAGGGGTGGTGCGCTGCCCTTCGTTATTCGGAACCACGACCGGCTCGCTGCCCTCCATGACGGCAACGCACGAGTTCGTAGTACCCAGATCTATTCCGATGATTTTTCCCATGGTAGTGTTCTTGTATCGTTGGGGTTAGTGAATGCTCACGTGTGATTACGCCCACCCAATGAACAAGGGTTATGCCACCGGAAAGAGAACTGTCATTCTGTCATTTAGCGAAGTGTGAAGTGGCGAAGTATGAAGTGGCCGGCGCGTCTTCATACTTCATTATTTCGTAGAACTCACGATCTGCTTCCAAAAGCAACAAACGAACACCTCCGAGGCCTCGCTGGACGTCGTCAGCGAGACCTCGGAGGCATGTCACCGCGAGATATCGTAAGTCCTGTTTTGGACTCGCTCACCTGACTACCTTCAGATCGGGGTAGGTCTCGGCGAGGGCATTGATGCTTCGTACGTCGACGGTCGGGCGTACCGTAAGGTCGACGCGTGATCCGATTAGCCCCACCCCGTTGGTTACGTTCGAAAAGAAAGGCTTGGTCTGCGTAAGGGGCGAAAAATTGTTGTTGACCGCGATGTAGCGCTCCACGTCGCCGTTGGCACCCGTACAGGTGATCCGTATGAACTGGAACTTTCGTCCGACCACGCGGTCGTTATTGGAGCGGTCCAGGCGAGCCCCGATCTCTTCGAAGATGAAGCCCTCGGGCAACGTACGACTCACCTCCCCGGAGCCGATCAGCAGGAAGCTCACGGGGATGTCGAGGCTTCGCTGGGCGGAGTCGTTATCGGTATAATACTCGACGTAAGGTACCGAGACAAGCGAGATCTGGTGCGTTTTCGTGTTCGCAGACGGCGTCACCCTCACCTCCACACCCCGCTCGATAGAGACGGGTGCCACCGGCAGGATTAGTTGCTGAGCGGGACTTTTGATATCGAAAAGAAGCGCTACGTCGGTACGAGCGGTGGCCACGTGGCCGGTTTCCAGGTTACGCACTTCTACCTCGTAGCTCACGCCGGGCGTCAGGGGCGTATTGGCCGCAGGGGTGCGGTACACGATCTGCTCGGGATAGTAGAAAGTACCGGTGTCTTTGTTGGTGATGGTGGTGGGCACCAGCGTGGCGATCTCTCGGCGTTCCGCATTGCCGACGATCTCCCAGAGCTTCACCTCGATCTCTTGTTGGTACTCTAAGGAGTCGGAAAGCTGGGCCAGTTGCAGCGCGTCCTGTTCGTCGTTCAAAAAAGCCTTGTTCACCCGCACGTAGTGAACTGAATCGTCTGGATCGAACAGGCCGTACATCACGGTAATTTCACGCCAGTCGGCGTTCACGTCGAAGTCGGTGGTACAACCGAGGGCCAGGGGCAGGAGCAGCAGCAGCAGGAGTCGCTTCACGGAAAGAGAATTATAGCTACGGACGAAGATACACAGCAGATCGCCGCCGCCGGCCGGCGGGGGTCAGCGGTCGGCCGGCGGTGGGCCGCCTCAAAATCTTTCGTGCGCCCGTGCGTTCCCCCATGTGCGCGCCACACGGCAAGTTTGCGCCACGTAACGACCATAAGCCTTTTTTCTGATGACGCGACTGCTACTCTGCCTGCTTCTCCTCTCCGCCCCCGCCCTGGCGACCCGCCTCGCCGTGCCCGCCGAAGACTCCATCGGCGTGGAGCGTAAGAATGGGCGTACTTACGTGTTGCACCGCATCGAGGCAGGCGAGACGCTCTACGCCGTGGCGCGCCGCTACAACGCCACCGTGACCGACCTGCGCGACGCCAACCCCGGCACCACCGGGACGCTGAAGGTAGGACAAGTGCTGCGCGTGCCGCTACCCGAGCCGGTGGCCCCCACGAGTGCCGACGCTCGTAGGCACCGCGTGGCGGCGGGCCAGACGCTGTTCGCCATCTCGCGGCAGTACAACGTGACGGTCGAAGAACTGCGCCGCTGGAACGGCCTCGCGGATAACGAGCTCGCCGCCGGGCAGACGCTGGTGGTCTCGGCCCCTGCCGCCGACCGCCCCCTCGACCTGACTCCGGCCGCTCCGCCGCCCGCCACCGACCCCACCAAGGCCGCGCCGAAGTACCACCGGGTGCGGGCGGGCGAGACGCTCTACGCCGTGGCCGGGGAGTACGGCGTCGAAGTCGCGGACTTACGTCGCTGGAACGGCCTGCAAAACAACGAGATCGCCGCCGGGCAGACGCTGGCCGTCTCGGCCGTGGCGTCGAGAGCCACCCCGACCCCGCCGCCCGCCGTGACGCCCCCGCCCCGCGCTGCTGAGTTGCGCACCGCCACGAGCACGACCACCGCGCCCTCCGCCGCCGACAAACCGGCCTACGAAGGCCAAGTGACCCGGCGGACGGTCAACGTGACGGGGCACGACAAGGTGATCGAGATGGGACTGGCCGAAGTGATCGACAACATTCCGGAGACGTCCAAGTACCTCGCCCTGCATCGCACCGCGCCCGTCGGCACCATCCTGCAGATTAAAAACGAGCGCAACGGCCGCACCGTCTTTGTGCGCGTGATCGGCCGCCTGCCCGACACCGGCAATACCGACAAGGTCGTGGTGCGCATCTCTCAAAAAGCCTTCGACCGCCTCGAAGCCCGCGACCGCCGCTTCCTAGTCGAAGTCTCATACATCCCTTGATTGTTGGGTTGTTGTGAACACCGGCATCAGGTCTGCGAAACCCAACCTTCGGATGTTTGAAGACGGCTTTGATGTGCTCTTTGTCAGCCTTGATCTATTCTATAACTTCGATAATCTTCGTTTTCCACTTAGTGAGATGGTCCGGGTTTTTGCTGAAAAAGACGATGCGCGCGATGCCTAACCCCTGATGTTAAGAGAGGGTTGTTTCGACGAACGGAAAACGACCGGCGAATTAGGATGAGTAGATTTGCTCTGATAACAGCGGTATTACCTGAGAGATCTTTCGGCCCTCGCTAGAGTCTACCACCGATGCTCTCGCCACTGCGCCGTCTCTCTCTTTGTTCATTCTGATTTTTTACACGATGCTCAGCCTTTGGGAAAGCACTTCCTGGACCCGCTTCGACTACGTAGTCGTGGGTGGGGGCATCACGGGTCTTTCGGCGGCCGTTGCCCTGAAAGAAGCAGAACCCACCGCCGACGTCGCCGTGCTCGAACGGGGCAGTCTGCCCACCGGGGCCAGCACCCGCAACGCGGGCTTCGCTTGCTTCGGTAGTCTAACGGAACTGGTCGACGACCTCAGGGTATTGGGTCCGGAGGCCGTCTACGGACTGGTTGAACGCCGCTACCGAGGGCTGCAGCGCCTGCGCCGGCGGTTCGGCGACGAGGCCATCGGCTGGGAAGGACGCGGCGGCTGGGAGCTGCTCGGCCGCCGGGAGGCGCCCGCCCTTACCCACCTGACGGAGGTTAACCGTGCCCTGCGGCCGCTGTTCGACGCCGACGTTTTCCGGCTCCGCGACGAGGCGCTCGCCGGGTTCGGGTTCAGTCGCCACCACGTGCATCACCTGCTGCACAACCCCTTCGAAGGGCAGGTGGACACCGGACGCCTCACGCGCGCGCTGGTCGAAGACGCCGCCCGGCGGGGCGTACTGATGCTTGGCGGGGCCCGAGTCGAGCACCTGGCCGACGAGAAGGGAGCCGTAGAGCTGAACGTGCAACTGGCCGGCCAGACGGAGGCCGTGCGGTTCCGGGCGGGCAAGCTGGTGGTCTGTACTAACGCCTTTACCAAACTGCTGCTGCCCGACGTCGACCTTCGGCCGGGGCGCGGGCAGGTGCTGGTCACCGACCCTATTCCGAACCTGCCGTTACGGGGCACCTTCCACTTCGACCGGGGGTACTACTACTTCCGCAACGTGGCCGACCGGGTGCTGCTCGGCGGAGGTCGCCACCTAGACCTTATCCGCGAGCAAACCACCCGCCCGGCGCTCAACTGGAGCATTCAGCACCATCTGGAAGAGCTGCTGGAGCGGGTCGTGCTGCCCGGACGGCATTTCAAAGTGGCCCAACGTTGGGCGGGCATCATGGCTTTCGGCCGCGACAAGCGCCCCCTGCTGCGGCGTGTGTCCGACCGCGTGGTGGTGGGTGTCCGCCTGGGGGGCATGGGCGTCGCGTTGGGTGGGCTGCTGGGCGAGGCTGCGGCCGGAATGCTCTTGGGTCACGACAGCCGCGATCCGTTCGGTACCGACTGGTCGGGGCCGATCAATACCACCGCGCCGTCGGCGTCGTGAAGGCCCGTCACGAGTACCTCTGACCTCCACCCCGCGATGCGCTTGGGCGGCAGATTCGTCACGCACACCACCTGTCGACCCACCAACTGCTCGGGTCGGTAACAGGCGGTGATCTGCGCGCTCGACGTCCGCACGCCCCCCTCCGCTCCCAGGTCTATCCATAGCTTTACCGCAGGACGGCGGGCCTCCGGAAAGGGCTCGGCGCGCACCACGGTACCCGCCCGCAGCTCGACCTTAGCAAAGTCGTCAGGGTGGATCGTCACGGCTTCATGTCGGCCACGGCGGTGCCCTCTTCTTCTTTAGCGATGCGCATCACCTCCTGGTGCAGGTCCTGCTGAAACGCTTTCAGGGCGGGCGGTGGGGTGCCCTCCACCACCACCCGCTTGTTCTGGTCGTTCATGCGGACCATCGTGATGGTCGAGGGCACGTCGGTCATGTTGGTGGGGTACTTGTCCAGAAGGGCGAGGTAGTCGATCTCTTCAGCACGGTCCAGCCAAGTGCGGACCAGCGCTTCAGGCAGCACGAACTCCCAGGTGCCCTCACGGTCAACGAACTGCTTACCCTCGTACAAGAGCTTGCCGTCGGCGTAAAAGCTGGCGCGGTAGATCGGGCAGGTCCCGAAGCAGGGCGTTTTTTCGATGGTCAGCACGGGCACTTGTGCCGCATTGCCGGCGTACGAGGGGCGACCGGCCTTCTGAGAGCGGCAAGCACCGAAGCTGAGCAGGGCGATGAGGGCGAGCAGACGTAGCGTCATGGGATACATTGGTTTGGTTACGCGAAGATGGGGGACAACTTTCGAGCCGTCGTGAGTTTATACGGGGAACCGCCGGCGGCGGGCGCGTTTCGGCACAACCCTTGCCACACGCACCGCGACAATTTTCCGAAAGATCATGTACAAATACCTCCTCCCCCTGCTGCTGTTGCTGACCGGCACCGCCCTGGCGCAGCCCCGCCGCGACCGCCCCCGCCACCCGCAGACGCGCACCTACGGCTACCCGGCCGAGACGAAGAATATCGTCAAACTGAACGTACTCAGCGCCTTCGCCCTGACCGCTTCCGGCTTCTACGAGCGGGCCCTCACGCCGCGCTTCAGCGCGCAGGTTGGGGCATTCCAGGGGGGTATTCGTTACCGCGACAACCGGGTGCGTGGCTGGGGCGTTACGCCCGAGGTGCGCTACTACCTCCTGCCCGATCGGCCGCTGCTGACGGGCCTCTACGTCGGTCCTTTTCTACGCCACCAGCGCTTCCGCCTGACCACTGGCGATGTGACCTTGAGCGGCGAAGCGGCGCGTGCCTACAAGGTGTCGCGCGGCGAGCCCAACCCCAACGGCGATGCGGTTACGTTCGCGCCGAGCGCCCGCCTGCGCACCTGGGGAGGCGGCATGGTGTTGGGCTATCAAGCACGCGTCGAGCCGTTGGTGCTCGACCTCTTCGTAGGCCCCAGCTACGCCGGCACCGACCTCAGGTTAGAGTCCGGGCGCGGTGAAGATTTTAACTACGATTTTCTGGGCGGCGTGGGCGTACGCTTCGGCCTCGCTTTGGGCTACGCGTTCTGAAGTAGCTGTAAGGGTGGTCTCCTTATCGCGTGTTTATTCAGATGTTAAGGTAACGTGCGCAGATATGCCTCTTTAAGTTGACGACCCAACATCGGCAATAGTCGCCTCATTAAGACTTCGAGATGAAGAAACCGGTATCTGCGGCCCTCTGCGGATAACTTTGCGAAACTCTGCGAGAAAATAGTAACTTCTTCGCCTAATGCAGTATAGACCCAATCCACGCTCTGTTTAACCCGACGAAGCCCTCTACCTATAAAACAAGACTCCACGCGCTGTGGAGAAAAAAGTTGTTCCCTTTCTCTACTTTCGTGAAAGGTGGTGATGCTCCGTTACGCAGCGGCAGGTAATTTAAGAAGCACCCCTCGCTCTTCTCTAGTGAAGTAAGCACCGTC
>JBARYS010000678.1:0-4155 GCA_049648155.1 Catalinimonas sp.
GAGTACTAGACTTGTGCGGTAGGTCGTCAAACGGCTGCAAGCGGGCGGGGCGCCCCGTGGTGGCCGCCGCGCCGTTGCTTTCGCTCGTTCACGACACACCGAACGGGTCTACTAACTACCGGCGGCGGAGGTTCGACCAGACGGCTTGCAGCGCCCCGTTGGCGTCCGGTGAAATCCGCAGCAGTAGGAGCGGCCCCAAGAAGAGCACCGTGATCACGACCGAGCGCAGCGCCACGTTCAGCAGCGTGCCCGGGAGGTCGGGCGGCGGCGGCGGCACCAGGCCCGCGACGAGCCACACCGCCCCCGCCAGGGTGGGTACGAAGAGCGTACGCCAGGTGAACGGCTGCAGGCCGAACCGCCACCGGATGAAAAGGAACTTGATGAGCACGTAGGTGAGCACCGAAAGGGCCGTGGCCAGCGCCGCGCCCGTGATGCCGAAGCGCGGAATCAACACCAAGTTGGTAACGACGAGCAGGCCCGCCAGGGAGGCACTCGACCACATGGTGAAGGCGTAGTAGCGCGACTGCGTGATGATCTCGCTGCTCAGCCCGCCGGTCATGTCGATCAGCCGCGCCAGGCCGATGAAGAGGATCACGTACCGCCCCGGCCGGTAGAGGTGCCCGTTCGGAATCAGGTGGAAGATCGCCTCCGAGTTCGCCCAGATGCCGAGCAGCAGCAGCATGCCCACGATCATCTGGTTCAGCGATGCCTTCCGGTAGATCTCTGCGATCTTGGGGAGGTCGTCGTCCTTCCAAGCCTGCGCGAGGAGCGGAATGCTGATCTGCGAAATCATGCGGCGGGGAATCTCGATCACGGTCCCGATGAAAAAGGCGATGGCGTACACGCCGACCTCCTTGATGCCGTAGAGGCTGCCGATCATCACGCTGTCGATCTGGCTGATGACGACCGAGCTGGTGCCGCCCAGCACGATCACCAGGCTGAAGGAGGCCATCTGCCGCAGCAGGGGCTTCGAGAGCCGCACCCCCGAGAAGCGCACGAACCACACGCCCAGGTTGCGCAGGTAGAGCATCAGGCCGACCACCCCCACGCCGATGCCCAGGATGTAGCCCACCACGACGGCCGAGAACGGCAGCAGCCCCGTGGCAAACGCCAGCATCAGCCCGATGGCGGCCACGCGCAGGCCCACCTCTCGGAAGAGGCTCGGCACCACGATGCGCAGGTGCACGCGGGCGTACCCGTCTAAAACGCCCTGATAAATGAGGAACACCGTCAGCGGGACGAACCACCAGAAGTAAGCGTTCACCTGGGGCGCTTTGGCCGCGTAGAGGCTGAGCCAGAAGTCGCGGAAGAGCAGCCAGGCCACCCCGAAGAGCAGCAGCCCCGGCAGGGGGTAAAGCAGCACGAACGGCAGAAACCCGTGGTGCTGCCGCGCCCGGTCCTTAAAATAAGGGAAGAAGCGCTCCACGACGCCGGTAGCGCCGAACTGTACGAACATGGCCAGCAGTAACCCCAGGCTCTGAATCAACTTGTAAAGGCCGATCTGCTCTTCGGAAGCGAACCGGGGGAAGAGCCAAAGGAAGCTGAAGGCTCCGAGTGCTACCCCCGCGTACGTGACGACGGACGCCTTGACACTCTGCCGGATGATGATGCCCATAGTTCGGAGGCGAAGATACGTGCCTTCCTTGCGGATTAATCCGCAACTTTGTGATTGCCCTGCATTCAACGTGACCGAAACACCACTCCCGCCTCTGCTTTCATGAACCAACTCGTTTTAAAGGACGCCGTCCGTGCCGCCCTGCCTACCCCCGCCCGTACGCTCGTGCGCAGGGCGCTCGCCGGTCGGCAAATGGAGCGCTGGGTGGCCGACGGCTGCCCGATCCCCGCCCCCAACGCGGTGAAGCAAAACGTCGTGCGGATGCATCAGAAAGCCTCCGGCCACCGCGTGTTGATCGAGACCGGTACTTACCTAGGTAACATGATCGAAGCGCAGCGGCCGTACTTCGACCGCATCGTCTCCATCGAACTGAGCGAGATGCTCTGGGAGCGGGCCACGCGCCTCTTCGCGCCGCACCCCGAGGTAAAGATCGTGCGGGGCGACAGCGCCGTGATGCTGGCCGAGGTGCTGAAAGACCTGCACGAGCCGGCCGTCTTCTGGCTCGACGGCCACTACTCGGCGGGTGTCACGGCGAAGGGCGCGAAGGAGTGCCCCGTGCTGGAAGAGCTGGAGGCGATCTTCGCGCACCCCGTGCGGAACCACGTCATTCTGATCGACGACGCGCGGGCGTTCGACGGCACCAACGACTACCCCACGCTCGACCACCTGACGCAGTTCGTAGCGAAGCACCGACCCGACTACCGGCTGGAGAACCGCTACGACGTGATCCGGCTCCTGCCGTGACCCCTTCCCTCTGTCAGCAAAGTATTTCCCGATGAGCCGTCTCTTAAAAGGCCTGCACTTCTACTCTTCGTTACTGGGCATCGACGGGAGGGCGACCCTCTCCACACTGCGCCACTGGGGAGGCTTCCGGCGCGACCTGGCCGAGTTCAAGCGTCAGCGGGGCGACGACACCACCTTTCGCGCCGGCCGCCTCTTCCCGGTGCTGACCGATAAACACGCCGCCGCCGGCCGGATGAAGGGACACTACTTTCATCAGGACCTTTACGTGGCCCGGCGCATCTACGAGGCAAAGCCCGAGCGGCACATCGACATCGGCTCGCGTACCGACGGGTTCGTGGCGCACTTGGCCGTATTTCGCCCCGTCGAAATCCTCGACATCCGTGCCCTCGACAGCCGGGTGCCCAACATCTCTTTCCGGCAGGCCGACCTGATGCAACTGCCCGACGATCTGATTGAGGCTACCGATTCGGTCTCGTCGCTGCACGCCATCGAGCACTTCGGCCTCGGGCGCTACGGCGATCCCATCGACTACCGGGGGCACCTGAAAGCGCTCGGCAACATCGCGGCTATGCTGCGGCGCGGCGGCACGTTCTACTTCTCAGTGCCTATCGGACCACAACGGGTCGATTTCAACGCGCACCGGGTCTTCTCTATCAACTACCTGCTGGCGCTGCTGCAACCGACCTACGATGTGGCGTGTTTCTCGTACGTCGACGACGCCGGAGAGCTGTTCGAAGACGTACCTGTGGACACGCCCGCAGCGGCCCGTAACTACGGTTGCAAATTCGGCTGCGGCATCTTCGTCCTCAAAAAGCGGTAGCCACCCGTCCCGATGGAAATTACCGCGAAGCCGCACGGCGGGCTCTGTAACCGCATCCTGGCCATGAACGCTTGCTTGGCACTGGCCGAGCGTACGGGGGGCTCCGTCCGGTTCGTCTGGGCGCTGAACCACTACCTGAACGCCCGCTTCGAGGCGCTCTTCGAGCCGCTGCATCACCCCACCGTGCCCGTGCGCGTGGAGACCTACCGCCGCCTGCCGCGCCTCTACTCCGACCGGTCGCTCCCGTTCTTCAAGCAGCGCCTCTACAACCGCTTGCTCAAAGTCTACCAGCGTCGGCACTTCGGCCGCGTGCTGCACACCCACGACGTCCGACGGCTGATTGAGGCGGGGTTTACGTTCGATGAACTCGCGCGCCACGACGCCGTCTACCTCTCGTTCTGGGGGAGCTTCGACGGTGCGCCCGTGCGGCGCGAGTGGTTCCGGCCCCGGGCGGCGCTGGCCGCGCGGGCCGGGGTGGTCGAAAAGCCCTACGTGAGTCTGCACGTGCGGCGGACGGACCACGCGCTGGTCACCCGCCTGACGCCCACCGAGAAGTACGTCCGGGCGATGCACGAGGAGGTGCGGCGAGACCCCGACGTGCGCTTCTTCCTGGCCTCGGACGACGAGGAGGTCAAGGCGCTACTCGCGGCCACCTTCCCGGGGCGGGTCATGACCCATCAGGACCGGCCGGCGGACCGGGACTCGGCGGCGGGGATGGTCGCGGCGGCCGTCGACCTGTTTACGTTGGCCGGGGGCGTGCGGGTGTACGGCTCGCCGTTGAGTACCTTCGCCCACGTGGCCGGTGAGCTGGGCGGAGTTGATTTGATCGACGTGGCGCGGCTCGACTGACGCACCTTCGGAACAGCCCTCTTTCCCCATGCAACCTGCGCCCCTCGTTCTGTTTGCCTACAAACGTCCGGACCACGTGGCGCGCACGCTGGCGTCGCTGCGCGAGAATGACCTGGCCGTGGAGACC
>JBARYS010000679.1:0-7287 GCA_049648155.1 Catalinimonas sp.
GCGCTTCTTTTGTGTGAGTACTACGTGATCCTGCTGCCCTCATCCGACAGCCCATCCGCCGGGGCTACTTCTTGGGTGGGGGCTCCGTGCCGTTTCCCAGCAGGTAGCGGGCCGTGAAGCTGATGACCTTGTTGTAAGCGGCGGTGCTGCGGGCGTTCGTCACGCCGATGGCCAGCCGATTCATGGGTAACAGCGAGTAAGAGAAGCGCAGGCCGAAAGACAGGTTGTCGAATGCGGCGTACTCCATGCCGATCAGGCCGGAGACGTCGTAGGGATTGAAGCCTTCCTCGTCGTCGACGAAGCCCACGCCGACGTCGGTCTTAGCCGAGAGCAGCACCGAGGGCATCAGCCCCCCTTCGGCCACCAGGTTGTCGATGATGCGGTAGCGGCCCGTCAGCGGCACGTCGAGGTAGTTCAGGCGCAGTACGAAGAACGGCAAGAACTGCTCTAGCTCCCGGTTCGAGGTGCGCGCGCCCTTTTGGCTGTAGAGCATCTCCCCACGCCAGCCCCACCGCTCCGAAGTAGGCAGGTCTACCCCCACGCCCCCCACGAAGCCGCCCTTGCTGTACCCGCCGAGGCCGTCGCCGTCGACCTGCGCGCCCGTCGCGCCGACGATGATCAGCCCCCGGAAGGCCTGCGCCCGCACTGCGCCCAGCGACAGCGCCACGCAGAGCAGCACCCCCCACCCTACGGTCTGCCGGCGGCGGGCGGCCATCTGCGAACGATTGCGTTGATTCATCACCGATGCTGATTGGCTTGGGGTTGTGAAGGCAGCAGCGTCAAGAACGATTAGACTTATTCGGCCGCCAGGCGGGCATCGATCTCGTCGACCATCCGCGCGGAGCCGACGAAGAACGGCACGCGCTGGTGAAAGTCGTTGGGGGCGATTTCGAGGATGCGCCGGCGGCCGTCGGTGGCCCGCCCACCCGCCTGCTCGACCAGCAGGGCCAGCGCGTTGCACTCGTAGAGAAGGCGCAGCTTGCCCTGCGGCGACGAGGGCGTGGCCGGGTAGAGGTAGACGCCGCCCTTCAGCAGGTTACGGTGGAAGTCGGACACCAGCGAGCCGATGTAGCGAGCCGTGTAGCGGCGCACCTTGCAGTGGTCGATGTACCCCCGGATGGCGGGCGAGTAAGCGTTGTAGTAGCCCTCGTTGCAGGAGTAGATCTTCCCTTCGGGGGCGATGCGCACTTCGGGGTGCGAGAGAATGAACTCCCCCAGCGACGGCTCGTAGGTGAAGCCGTTCACGCCCTGCCCGGTGGTGTAGACCAGGATCGTCGACGAGCCGTAGAGCACGTAGCCGGCGGCCACCTGGTCGATGCCGCACTGCAAGAAATCGTCGGGCCGCACGGGCATTCCTACCGGCGAGCGGCGGCGGTAGATCGAGAAGATCGTCCCGATCGAGACGTTCACGTCGATGTTCGAGGAGCCGTCGAGCGGGTCGAGGCAGACCACGTACTTGCCCCGGTAGTTGCCGGTGTCAATGTAATCCTCCTGCTCTTCGGAGAGGATGCCGCACACCTCGCCGCCGTTGCGCAGCGCGCGCATGAAGCGGATGTCGGCCACCACGTCGAGTTTCTGCTGCGCCTCGCCCTGAATGTTCTGCGTGCCGTAGGCCCCACCGATGTCGCTCAGCCCCGCACGGTTGATCTCGCGGTTGATAATCTTCCCGGCCAGCGCGATGTCGCGAAGCAGTTGCGAGAGCTCGCCCGAGGCGTAGGTGAACTGCTCCTGATGGCGCATGATGAAGCGGTCGAGCGTGACGCCCACCGGCAGCGCCAGGCGGTCTTCTTTCTTCAGGGTGGGTTGCATGGTGGTAAAGGTTGTGGTGGAAACAGCGTCGGGGGGCGCGGGCACACTTGCCGACGCTGTTCAAATGTAAGGGATGCGGCACATACCTTTGCCGCCCCCCGGCCGCCGGTGGCAGGGCCAAACGTTTCAGGATGATCAAGGTATTTAAGTTCGGAGGCGCTTCGGTACGCGACGCCGCCGCCGTGCGCAACGTGGCCGCCATCGTCAAGCGGCACGTGGCCGGCAACCGCCTGCTGATCGTGGTGTCGGCGATGGGCAAGACCACCAACGCACTCGAGCACCTCTACGACACGCACGTACGTAGCGGGGCAACCGACGTCTCGGCCGAGGCCCGCGCGCAGGTCGCGGCACTGAAGGCGTTTCACCTGGAGATTGCCCGCGAGCTGTTCGGCGACGACCGGCACCCTGTCTTCGCGCTGCTCGACAACGTCTTCGCCCGGCTGGCCGCCGACGCCGCCGCGCAGGCCGGCGTGACCAACTACGACCAGGGCTACGATCAGATTGTCAGCTACGGCGAGATCATCTCGTCGCACATCGTGGCGCACCTGCTGGCGCACGAGGGGCTGCCCGCCCGCTGGATCGACGCCCGCCAGTACATCCAGACCGACACCACCTGGCGCGAAGCCCGCGTGGACTGGCCCTGGACCGAGCGGCAGGTGCAGCGCCGCCTCCTCCCCCTGCTCGACGAACACGTGCTGCTCACGCAGGGCTTTATCGGCGGCACGGTCGACGGCCGCACCACCACGCTGGGGCGCGAGGGGTCGGATTTTACGGCGGCGGTCTACGCCTACGCGCTGCCCGCCGCCTCGGTGACGATCTGGAAAGACGTGCCCGGCATCCTGAACGGCGACCCCAAGCGCGTGCGGCAGACCTACCTTTACCCGCAGCTCTCGTACGAGCAGGCCGCCGAGATGACCTACTACGGCGCGACGGTGATCCACCCGAAGACAATCCGCCCGCTGAAGAGCCGTGGGATTCCGCTCTACGTACGTTCGTTTCTCGACGCCGACGCGCCCGGCACCTGCATCAGCACCGAGGCTCCCGAGCAGATGCGCCCGGCCATCATCTTCAAGCCCCGCCAGCGGGTGGTCTCGTTCGGCGTGCGCGACCTGACCTTCGTAAGCGAACACAACCTGTTCGACATCCTGAACGCGGTGGCCCGGCTGAACTTGCGCATCAACCTGATGCAGAACTCGGCCATTTCGTACCTAGTCAGCTTCGACGACCACCCCCGCAAGCTGCCGGAGCTGCTGGACATCCTCCGCGAGCAGTTCGAGATCGAGGTGTCGGACGAGATGCTGCTGATCACCATCAAACACTACGACCTGCCTACGATCGAGCAGATCATGTGGGGCCGCCGGGTGGCCGTCGAGCAAAACACGGGCTACACGTACCAGGCGGTGGTTCCGGTGAGTGACAAGACGACCGGCAACGCCGCCATCCCGCTGTTCGACTGGAAGCCCATCGGGTGAATCCTCCGCCCTCGCCGGGCGTTGTCTATAGCATTGCCATGGAACTACACCGCCTTGCCTTCCTGCTTTTTCTCTTTCTGGTGATGGTGCTGAGTGGCTTCCGCGCCGCCGGCCCCTCGGGCGAGGACGTGCTGGCGCAGCACCGCTGGAAGCACCGGCTGCTGCTGATCTTCAGTGACGTGAATCACCCCGACTTTGCCGCGCAGGTGGGCATCCTCGACGCGGACCCGGCGGGGCCGGCCGAGCGCGACCTGCGGACGTTCTTGCTCTTCGCCGAAGGTGGGCGCACGCCCGCCGGCACGCCGCTGAAACCCTCGCAGGTGATTGACCTCCGGCGGCGCTACCGGGTGGGGGCGGGCTTCACCGTCGTACTGATCGGCAAAGACGGCACCGAGAAGCTGCGCCGGGCGTCGCCGCTCCCCCTCGAAGAGCTGTACGACACCATCGACGCCATGCCGATGCGGCAGCGCGAAATGAAAAAAGGCCGCCCGTAACTTTCTGAGAATCTGTAGGAACAGGTAAGATTCGGCCCCGGAGGCCACTGTGACGGGGTGGGCGTGTTTGACAAAGATCGTTCCGTAACGGACGGCATTTCGGGATGCCAAAAAATTGTGAAAAGTCAAGAGGTTAGGCATTTTTTTGTCTCGCTTTTTTTGGTAAGATTTGTTCCCCTTCGGCCGTAAATCTGCTCGCTGCGGCTTAGTAACCTCCTCCCGGATGACTCAGGATTATCGTACCGTATGGGATAGCTGCCTCAGCATCATTCGCGAGAATGTCAGCGAACAGAGCTTTAAGACGTGGTTTGAGCCGATCACCCCCCAGAAGCTCACCGGGAAGGCTCTGACGATCCAGGTACCGAGTCAGTTTTTCTACGAGTGGCTCGAGGAGCACTATATCAGCTTGTTGAGGTACGTAGTGGATCAGGTGCTTGGGGCGGACGGAAAATTGGAATATTCCATTATCGTAGACCAGGGCAACGACACCAACAAGCCCTACACGATCAACCTGCCGACGAGCCGGCCGAAGTCCACTAAACGCAAAGGCGGCAACGCCCCGCCCGAGAAGAACGGCAACGCGCAGGCCGCCTACCGCAACGGCACCGAAGCGGCCCTGGCCCGCTATCAGGACAGTCCCTACGCGCTGGAAACCTGCCTACAGGAGCGCTACCGCTTCGACACTTACGTGGAGGGCGACTGCAACCGCCTGGCGCGCTCGGCCGGGGTGGCGGTGGCCGCTAAGCCGGGCACGACCTCGTTCAACCCGCTGATGATCTACGGAGGCGTGGGGCTGGGCAAGACGCACCTGGTGCAGGCCATCGGCAACAAAATTCGCGCGGACTACCGCGACAAGGTGGTGCTTTACGTCTCGTCCGAGAAATTCACCAACCAGTTCATCGACGCGGTGAAGGCCAACAGCATTCAGGACTTTACCAACTTTTACCTCTGCGTCGACGTGCTCATCATCGACGACGTGCAGTTTCTGGCCGGTAAGGAGCGGACGCAGGAGATCTTCTTCCACATCTTCAACCACCTGCAACAGAACCAGCGGCAGATCATCATGACGAGCGACTGCCCACCGAAGGACCTGCGCGGCATGCAGGAGCGCCTGATCTCGCGCTTCAAGTGGGGCCTCACGGCCGACCTCCAGCAACCCGACTTCGAGACGCGCGTGGCCATCATTCAGAAGAAGATGCAGGCCGACGGCATCGACATCAGCTACGACGTGGTCGAATACCTCGCCGCCAGTGTCAACACCAACATCCGCGAGCTGGAGGGGGTCATCATCTCGATGATCGCGCAGTCGTCGCTCAACCGCCGGGAGTTCGACGTCGACCTCGCCAAGCAAATTCTGCACAACATCGTGAGGGGCATCGAGTCGGAGATCGACGTCGACTACATCCAGCAGTCGGTGTCGGACTACTTCAGTGTTTCGCTCGACTCGCTGAAGGCCAAGACCCGCAAGAAAGAGATCGTCATGGCCCGCCAGATCGCCATGTATTTCACGAAGGAGTTCACCGACTACTCGCTCAAGAGCATCGGCCAGTACTTCGGCGGGCGCGACCACAGCACCGTCATCCACGCCATCCGTTCGGTAAAGGACTCCATCGAAACCAACCGGAAGTTTCGCTCCACGATGGAGGACCTCACCACGCGCCTAAAGCAGAAGGGGAAGTGAATCAGCAATCAGTAGCTCACGACCGGCGTCGGTCGGGTAGTAGTGCTTTCTCTTTCCGAATTTCAACTTGAACCTCATCACGAGGAGTCGGAGCGTCTTCTCTCCACCCGTTGCTCCGTCCGGCGTCGTCGGTATCGATAACGGTAGAGGTGCGTGTGGGAAACCGGTGTGCCGGCCCCAACCGCCAAAGCTTAACCAGCCGGCACCCGTTTTCACTCAAAAGTGAAAATAAGTGAACCTCGGCCCGCCGGGGGCGTTGTAGGGCTATGAACGAGCGCGAAAGAGAAAACCAGCCCCGCGAGCGCAACACCGTGCGCGACTACTTCGCCGTCGGCGAGATGTTCCAGTATCTGTTCCGGGTGTTCCGCAAGCCCGACGCGAACAATAAACCGAACTTCAATCTGCGCATGATGCACGGCATCAACAAGATCTCGATCTTGATGTTTCTGGCGGCGCTGATCGTCATGATCGTCCGCGCCATCATACGATCCTAGTTTTTTTTCCGGAGGGGCCAAACAAAGTGTAGGTACCTGTGTTTGTACCTACATACGAGGCACAGATGCGAGGGAGCGCACTGTCTTCTACTTTTTGGTTTAAGTGGTTAAAGGCCCCGGGGTGATCGAAGCTACGATCTTCCGGGGTTTTTTTGCGCGGTTGGGTGTCGGCCGTCGGCTTTCAGGGCCGGCGTACTCCTGCTTCTTTTCTTAGTAGTAATCTCGTTGCGGGCGGGCAGTGTTTTCTGCGAAACGCTGCGCATCATTCCGTAAGACTTTTCGAGTAGGATGCCGCTTGGTGAGGTCTGCCGTTTACCGATAGTCACCACCCGATGCTGAACGAAGTGGCGGATCGGTGAAAACGCTGCTGGTCGAAGGCCTGAGCCTAGCTTTCAGCTACTGCGGGTGCGTGGGTGGTCATCATCTCCTCCATCACTTGGTAGACGCGCTGCTTCAGGGCGGGTACGTCGGCGAGGGTGAGGCCCTCGGTCGGGATGGGCCGGGCGAAGACGGTGGTGATGACGCCGGGGTGAAAGTCGGCACGCTCGCGCGGCATAATGTTGCGGCTGTTCAGGATCACGAGCGGGGCGACGGGGCGCTGCGTCTCGATGGCCACCCGGAAGGCCCCGTCGTAGAAGGGCGTCAGGGGCGCGTCGGTCAGGTTGATGCGCCCCTCGGGAAAGATGAAGATCGAGATCCCCTTGCGCAGCACCTCTTTCATGCGGTTCAGGCTCGCGCGGCGGCTCTCGGGGCTGTGCCGGTTTACCATCACGGTGGCGTACCGGTAGATCCACCCAAAGATGGGCGTACGGGCCATCTCAGACTTTGCCAGCGGTCGGAACTGCCCCGGGACCTCGCGCATGATGGTGGGGATGTCCATGTAAGAGTTGTGGCTGCTGGTGTAGATGTAGGCGTCGGCCGCGCGCACGTGCTCACGACCTTGCGTACGGTAGCGCACCCCCACGAGCCAGGAGAAGAGGTAAGACCAGAGCGCCAGGAACCGGTAGGCCGTACGTCCACCTCTGCGGTCCCCGAACAGAAAAGGCAGCGTCATGAACGGTAGAAGTACGATCATGAGCGCGACAAAGGTGAAAAGCACATACCCCACATAAAGGCGATGCAGCAATCGGCGGAAGATCATGGACGGAAGATGCTGCCTCTCAACGATTAACATTATTTAGACCAAAAAATATAGCAATAATCTTGCGTCGAACTGGGTAATTCTCTTACATTTGTAAACAAACACGGACAAAGCGCCGTAAATCTAGACCGCAAACAAGGTATTCAACGCACGACCCGTACCGCTATGAACTCAGATAACTTACGTAGTTTAATAA
>JBARYS010000680.1:0-4301 GCA_049648155.1 Catalinimonas sp.
GATCAAGGACGACCTGTTCGACTACGGCGACGCCCGCGTAGGTAAACCGGTGGGCATCGATATCAAGGAGAAGAAGATGACACTGCCGTTGATCCACGCGCTGCGGCAGGCCCCCCGTGCCGAGCGCCGCCGCGTGGTAAACCTGGTGCGCAACCACCACGACGACCCCAAGCGCGTGGCCGAGGTGATCGCCTTCGTGAAGGAGCAGGGTGGGCTCGCCTACGCCCAGGTGGCCATGCAGCGCTACCGCGACGAGGCCGCCCAAATCCTGGCGACGCTGCCCGAGGGCGACGGGCGCACGTCGCTGGACCAACTGGTGCAGTTCACCATCGACCGCACCCGGTAGCGAGTAAGCAATCGCCACGAGGCCAGGGTTTTACGGCGCGTTTTTGTTGATCTTCCGCTTAATCTTACAAACCCCGGCCGGGGGCAGGTAACGTCTCCGACGTAATCGGCTCGCTCGTTTCGTCGTGTGCATCCCGGCAAGCCGTGCTTAGCTGCGTAGTAGAAAGATAACCTACATTCGGTGCGACGTCGACGCGTTTCGTTACTCGTGTGCCTGCGTAAGTTTTGTGGTATACGAAGCGAAAATCTCCATGTCCCTCTCTGGTCGCAGTGCTCTTGAAACGCGTGAGATGAACAACCTAACGGCGGTACTGTCCGTGTCGGACGAGGCGCTCGCCCTCGTCGGCGAGCAAGGCGTTCTCTTAGAAAGCAACGCGGCCTTTGCAGACCTGCTGCCCGCCTGGCTGGGCCGCGAGGTGGTGGCCGGAGCCGCTCTGTGGACAGAAGCCCCGGAGTGGTGGTGGCGGGTACGGGCCGGGCAGACGGTGGAGACGAACGTGACCGGCCGGCGCGGGCGGTTCTTCCTTCGGGTGCGGCCCCTGCCCGACGGTGAGGGCGCTTGCCTGCTGCTCAGACCCGACGCTCCTTCCGTGCGGGAAGTGATCGACGGCCTACCGGAAGCCATTTTCTGGAAGGACGAGCACTCTGTCTACCAGGGCTGCAACCAGGCGTTCCTGGATTTTTACGGCCTGGATAGTCCCGAGCAGATCGTCGGCAAGACCGACGAATACCTGCCCCTGCCCAACGGAAAGCCCGAGAAGTACCGGCAGTCCGACCGGCGCGTGCTGCGCAGTGGGCGGGCCGAGCAAGATCTGTTGGAGCCCACCACCGCCCCCGACGGCGGGCAGCGGTGGTTGATGACCAGCAAGGCCCCGCTGCGTGGTGCCGACGGCCGCACCACGTGGGTGCTCGGCTCGGTGAAGGACGTGACGGCCGCCCGGCGCAACGCCGCCACCTTGCGCGAACAAGTGCGCTTCCTGAAGACACTACTCAACACCATTCCCGGCCCGGTGTTCTACGAAGACCCCGAGGGGCGCTACGTGGGCAGCAACGAACAGTTCGCAGTAGGGGTGCTGGGGGCGTCCGTACCCGAGATCGTCGGCAAGAAGCAGAAAGAGATCAGCGGCTTCCCGGCCGACGTACTGGAGCAGTTTGAGCGCAACCGGCGCCGGATGATGCAGCGCAAAGAGGTCGCTACCTTCGAGACGACGCTTACCGATCAGAAGGGGCAGGCGCAGGAATACATCGTGCACAAGGCACCGCATTTCGACGACGACGGCGAGCTGATGGGGTCAATCGACATCATGCTCGACGTGACCGAACGCAATCAGGCCCGCCGGGCGCTGGAGAAAAACCGCAACCTCTTCCTGTCGATGTACGAGTCTTCAGACGACGCGATCTTCCTGTTCAATCCGGTCAACGACAAAATACAGGACTGCAATCAGCGGGCGCTGGAGATGTTCGGGGCCGACCGCCGCAGCCAGATCGTCGGGCGCTGCAGCGAAGAGTTTCAGGTGAAAAAGTTTGGGATCGAAGAGCTTGAAGCCATTAGGCAGGACATGGAAAGAGACAAGATCTGGCGGAAGACGCTCCGCTACCGTACCCTGCGCGGCCGGGAGTTCTGGGGTAACCTGTCGATGCTCCAACTGCCCGAGGTGGCCGGGGGGCTGTTCCACATCCGGGTAACCGACGTCACGGAGCTGATCGAGCACGAGAAGCACCTGCAGCGGCAAAAAACCAATTTGCGCTCCATCCTAGACAACAACGACAATTTTATCTGGATGGTGGACCGGGAGCTGCGCTTGATCGACTACAACGCCGCCGCCGAGCAGATCTACGGCAAGCTCATGGGGTGCAAGTCGTTTGGCCGTGGTGAAGACGCCCTGGCGATGATGCCGGAGAAGCTGCGCGAAACGTGGCGCGAGCGTTACGTCTCGGCGCTGTCGGGGCAGCCGGGAAAGTACCGCCTTACGCTGCCGTTTCAGGGCGAGTCGACGGTGATCGAGACCAAGACGTTCCCCATCCAGTCGAACGGCGAGGCCACGGGCGTGGTCGTGTTCTCCAAGAACATCACCGACTCGGTGCGTACCCGTGAGAAGCTCCGCTCGCAGAACGAGGCGCTGAAGAAGATCAACCAAGAGCTGGACAACTTCGTCTACCGCGTGTCGCACGACCTGCGCGCACCCCTCACGTCGGTGCTGGGGTTGATCAGCATCACCGAAATCGAGGCCGACGAAGCGACCCGCGCGCAGTACTTCGGGCTGATGCGCAAGAGCCTAAACCGGCTCGACGGCTTTATCCGCGACATCCTGGACCTGTCGCGCAACGCCCGCCTCGAAGTGGAACACGTGCCCATCGACTTCGGGCGGCTCATCGGCGAGTCGCTTGAGAAGCTCTCCTACATGGCGGGCAGCAGCCGGGTCGAGAAGCGACAGGACGTGGCGCTCGGCACCACCTACCTCGGCGACCCCCGGCGGCTGCGGGTGATGCTCGACAACCTGATTTCGAACTCGATCCGCTACCAAAGCCCCCACCGCGAGCGGTCGTACGTATCGGTCGCCGTGCGGCAGGAGGGGGAGAACATCCGCCTCGTGGTGGAAGACAACGGGCAGGGCATCGGCCAGGAGCACCTGAAGCGCGTATTCGAGATGTTCTACCGCGCCTCCGACGAGAAGGTCGGCTCCGGGCTGGGGCTCTACATCGTCAGCGAGACCGTCGCCAAGCTGGGCGGTACCGTCGAGGTATTTTCGGAAGTCAACGCGGGCACTCGCTTCGAGATCGTGCTGCCGATCGTGCACGCGGCGGACGGCAAGAAGCATTCTCATGGGCGTCGGAACGGACCGGCGGCGCGCGGCGTTGCGCCTCCGAACGCCACTTAACCGCTCACTTCTTCCCACGCCATGCTCCGTATCTTGGGTCTGATCTTCGCGCTGCTCGCCGCGCCCGCACTCACCGCCGGGGCACCTTCGGCCGAGCAACTCTTCCGGCAGCACGCACGTGAGCTTTACGACGCCTGCGGCCTGCGCGGCACGATGGCCTACGACGTGTTCGCTCACGCCCTGACGGGTTACTACAACCTCCGCGCCGAGGGCAAAGTCCGCCCCGACGCACCCCTGACGGTGGTCGACTTTCGGCGGCCGTCGAGCGAGAAACGCCTCTACGTGGTCGACGTCGCCAACCGCAAGCTGCTCTACCACACCTGGACCTCGCACGGGCGGGGCAGCGGTAACCTGCGGGCATCTACCTTTTCGGACGTCCCGAACTCGCATCAGAGCAGCCTCGGCTTCTACGTCGGGGCCGAGACCTACCACGGCAAACACGGCTATTCGCTGCGCCTCGACGGGCAGGACCGGGGCTTCAACCACCACGCCCGCGCGCGGGCCATCGTCATGCACGGGGCCGACTACGTCAGCGAGGCGTTCGTGAAGCGTGCCGGGCGGCTGGGGCGTAGCTACGGCTGCCCGGCGCTGGCCTGGGACGTCTACCGCCCGGTGATCGACCTGGTGAAGGAGGGCGGCTGCCTGTTTCTTTTCTCCGACGACGCCACCTACCTGCAAAAATCCCGCTACCTGCGGCCCGCCGGGGCGGCGGCCTACGTGGCCTCGCTGCCCGGCGCGGTGGCGGTGGCGCAATAAGCCCTACCCGCCCGAGGGCGACCGATCAACGCGGCCGAACGTAGGTTAGGGGGTACTTTGCCCACCCTGCCAACTCCACACGCCATGACGCTCGACCTCGACCGTATTGACCCCACCGCCCCGCTGCCCGCCGGCAAGCCGACCACCCGGGGCACCACCGCGAAGCCCAACGCCTGGACCACCGCCGAGAAGATCAAGGTGAAGGGCCGCTACGATGCCGCCGACCTGGCCCCGGTGCAGCACCTCGACTTCGGGGCGGGCGCGCCGCCCTACGTGCGCGGCCCCTACGCGACGATGTACACGCAGCGACCCTGGACCATC
>JBARYS010000681.1:0-2529 GCA_049648155.1 Catalinimonas sp.
TACCGCGCGGCGGCCGAGCAAGTCTTTTCGAGCTGAACTTCAGACGGAAAAGACACCCCCCAGGAGTCATCAGACATCTTGTGAAGGTGCACTAGTTCACCCTCAGGTGGCACAAGCGGGTGCACGCACGCGTCGGGGCGCTGGAGCAGCGGGTGGCCTACCTGGAAGGTCGCCACGGCGTGCCCCCTTCTCGCGCCGAGGGGTAGCTTGTCAAGACAGGCTCTTTTGTTGTTCCGGCCGTTCGTTCAGACGAAGGGATTACGAATGGTAAGCGCTTCGTTGATCACCTGCCCATGCTGCAAGTCTTCGCTGTAAAGGGTATCTGCGTTCGCTTCCAATGCGGCGGCAACGATCAGCGCGTCGAACCAAGAAAAGCCCCATCGCTCAGCTAATTTCAGCGCCGCCCGGACCGTAGTCGTGTCGTTTACGTGTACGGGGAAATTACGGCTCACCTCCACATACAACCGGTCCAGGTCAGTCCAGTCCAGGTGGAATTTGCGTCGAAACGTGTTGATAAGCTCGTGTATCACCTGCGTCGAGATCATGGCGTTCGGCGCATTACAAACGGCTTGCGCCCGACGCTGCTTCGTGAGATCATCGGCCGAATAAGCGTACACCCACACGTTCGTATCTACGAAGCTGCTACCGCCGACCATGGGCATCCTCTCTGTTAAAACGAAACCCCTTGGTATTGACCCTTACGGCTTCGAACGTCTTTTCTCTTTGAGGTTCAGGCGTATCCAGCGGTGTGAGTGCAATTGCATCCAGCATCTGAAGGTCTTCCAACACCCGCAGTGCGTATTCCTTCTTTAACTCGACGGTGAACTTCATAGGTCGATAAGATAAGTGTGAACCTAGGCGGTGTTGACATGGAGGATGATCTCATGATTTCGCGCGTCTCTTTGCACGTAGTCCAAGTCGCTTGAGGCGGCCGATGCGCTACGGCCTAATGATACGTAATCCATCTCGCTCGTACGCTCTTGCCTCTATCGGCAGGCCCTGGTTGCTCGTCGGGGCGCTGGAGCAGCGGGTGGCCTACCTGGAAGGTCGCCACGGCGTGCCCCCTTCTCGCGCCGAGGGGTAGCTTTGTCGTGCCGCCCGCCGCGCACCGTCGCGCAGAACGCTACCGCAACTCAACTTATATGGACTACCGACCTTCGACCGAAATACACGCCACCACCGTGCTGGGCATCCTGCACGACGGCAAAGTCGCCCTCGGGGCCGACGGGCAAGCCACGATGGGCAACACCGTGGCGAAGAGCAACGTCCGCAAGGTGCGGCGCTTGCAGGGCGGCAAGGTGGTGGCCGGCTTCGCAGGCTCTACGGCCGACGCCTTCACGCTCATCGAACGCTTCGAGGCGAAGCTGGACGCCCACGGCGGTAACCTGAAGCGTGCGGCCATCGAACTGGCGAAAGACTGGCGCACCGACCGCTTTCTGCGCAAACTAGAGTCGATGCTGATTGCTGCCTCGGCCGACGGGATGCTGGTGATCTCGGGCACCGGCGACGTGATCGAGCCCGACCACCAGATTGCCGCCATCGGCTCGGGGGGGATGTACGCGCAGGCCGCCGCCCTCTCGCTCAAGAAGTTCGCCCCGCACCTGAGCGCCGAGGAGATGGTGCGCGAGGGGCTGACCGTGGCCGCCGACATCTGCATCTATACGAATCACAACATCATCGTCGAGACGCTGGCCGAGTAGCGCCCGGCGGAACGGTGGGTTCGTTAATTTTCCGCCCCACCCACCGCCACTTTTATGTCTGCCTCCCGCCCGCTCTGGACGCCGCCCGACGAGCACGTACAGAACAGCCACCTCACGCACTACCTGGACTGGCTGAACATCCGCCGGGGCATCAAATTTTCGGACTACCACGCGCTCTGGAGCTGGTCGGTGGAGCACCCGGAAGCGTTCTGGACTTCCGTCTGGCAGTACTTCGACGTCGCGTCGTCCGCGCCGTACGACAAGGTGCTGAGCGGGGCGATGCCGAACGCCCGGTGGTTCGCGGGCAGTCGCCTCAATTACGCCGCGCACGTGTTCCGCCGCGCCGACGCCGGTCGCCCGGCCCTGCTGTTTCAGTCCGAGCACGTGCCGCTCACCGAAATCTCCTGGGCGGAGTTAGAGGCCGAGACCGCCGCGCTGGCGCACCACCTGCGGCAAGCGGGCGTACGCCGAGGCGACCGCGTGGTGGCTTACCTACCGAACGTGCCCGCCGCCACGGTGGGCTTCCTGGCCGCCGCAGCGCTGGGGGCGGTCTGGTCGAGTTGCTCGCCCGACTTCGGCGTGGGCGGCGTGGTCGACCGCTTCCAACAGATCGAACCCAAGGTCCTGATCGCCGTCGACGGCTACCGCTACGGCGGCAAGGCGTTCGACAAACGGGCGGCCGTGCGGGCACTGCGGGAGGCGCTGCCGACCCTGACGGAGACGATCCTGCTGCCCTACCTCGACCCCGAGGCCACGCTCGACGGCACCACCCCTTGGGCCGAGGCGACCGCCACCCGCACGCCCCTCGTTTTCGCCGACGTGCCGTTCG
>JBARYS010000682.1:0-3976 GCA_049648155.1 Catalinimonas sp.
CTGCACAACAAGGTGAACCTGATGAACGAGCTCGGCAAGATCCGCCGCGTGATGCAGAAGTTCATTCCCGACGCGCCGCACGAGGTGCTGCTGGTCCTGGACGGCAGCACGGGCCAGAACGCCCTGGTGCAGGCCAAGGAGTTTGCCCGCGTCACGGAGGTGACCTCCATCGCCATCACCAAGCTCGACGGCACGGCCAAAGGCGGCGTGGTGATCGGCATCTCGGACCAGCTCAACATTCCCATCCGCTACATCGGCGTCGGTGAGCAGGTGGACGACCTCCAAACCTTCGACAAACATGAGTTCGTGGATTCGCTCTTCAAGTCTCGCTAGCTTGGCCGCGCTGCTGATGGCCACCGCCGCCTGCCGCAGCCTGACCAACGCCGGCACCAGCAACTGTGCCGCGCCCCTGCAACAGGGCCTGCGCGGCGTGATCCTCTACCGCGAGGGCAACCTGATGCCCGGCCCGGACATGGACGCCGACGCGGCGGCGGGGCGGCCCGTGGTGCGCGAGGTGGTGGTGCATCCCCTCACCAGCTACGGCGACGTGACGCGCGACGGCGACGAGCCGACCTTCTTTACGGCCATCGCCACGGAGCGCATCGCCACGCTGCGCTCCGACAGCACGGGCTGCTTCCAGGTTAGTTTGCCGGTGGGCAGCTACTCGCTGTTCGTCCGCGAGGGCGACCGCTACTACGCCAACCGCTTCGACGGCGACGGCATGATCTTCCCCGTGCGGGTGGTCGAAGACGAGGTCACGGCGGTGGAGTTCAGCATCGACTGGGACGCCACCTACTGAACCTTTGCGGCGGCCCGCTACTTACCTATACCGCATGAAAACAAAAGGACTGAAGCGCCGGAAGGTCAACCTCATCACGCTGGGTTGTTCGAAGAACCTGGTCGACTCCGAAAACCTGCTGACGCAACTGCGCGGCAACCAAATCGAGGCCGAACACGAGTCGACCCAGGACGACGCCGGGGTGGTGATCATCAACACGTGCGGGTTTATCGATAATGCCAAGCAGGAGTCGATCGACACCATCCTGCGCTACGCCGACGCCAAGGAGCGCGGCTTGGTTGAAAAAGTCTACGTGACGGGCTGCCTCTCGCACCGCTACCGCGAGGAGCTGGCCGTGGAAATTCCGACCGTGGATGCTTGGTTCGGCACCAACGAGCTGCCCCGGCTGCTCAAGACGATGCGGGCCGACTACAAGCACGAGCTGGTCGGCGAACGGCTACTGACCACGCCGGCGCACTACGCTTACCTGAAGATCGCCGAGGGCTGCGACCGCCCCTGTTCGTTCTGCGCCATCCCCCTGATGCGCGGCAAGCACCGCTCGGTGCCGATGGAGCAGCTCGTGCAGCAGGCCCGCCACTTGGCCGCGCGGGGCACGAAGGAGCTAATCCTGATCGCGCAGGACCTGACCTACTACGGGCTGGATCTCTACCGGAAGCGTAACCTGGCGGAGCTGATCGGGCGGCTGGCCGACGTGGAGGGCATCGAGTGGGTGCGGTTGCAGTACGCCTACCCGGCGGGCTTTCCGCTCGACGTGCTGGACGTGATGCGCGACCACCCACACGTGTGCAACTACCTCGACATGCCGCTGCAACACGGCTCGACGGCGGTGCTGAAGCGGATGCGGCGGGGCATCACCCGCGAGAAGACCGAGGCGCTCATCGAGACCATCCGCGCGCGGGTGCCCGGCGTGGCGCTGCGCACGACGCTGATCGTGGGCTACCCCGGCGAGACGGAGGCGGAGTTCGAGGAGCTGTACGACTTCGTGGCGCGCACGCGCTTCGACCGGCTGGGCGTGTTCACTTACTCGCACGAGGAGAACACCCACGCGCACAACTTCGCCGACGACGTGCCCGACGAGGCCAAGCAGGAGCGCGCCGACGCCGTCATGGCACTGCAAGAGGGCATCTCGTGGGAGCTGAACCAGCAGAAGATCGACCAGACGCACCGCGTGCTCTTCGACCGGAAAGAGGGTGGCTACTTCGTGGGGCGCACCGCGCACGACTCGCCCGAGGTAGACAACGAGGTGCTGGTCGACGCCGGGCGGCCCGACAACTACGTCCGCGTGGGCGACTTCGCCGACGTGCGCATCGACGATTCAGCCGAGTTCGACCTGTTCGGCTCGGTAGTCACGGAGCCGGTGGGCGTGCTCGACGAGGCCACACGCGGGTAACCGCCGTTACTCCCCCCCCACCGCGCGGGTGAAGGAGTTGTCCGCCCCGACCTCGTAGGCCGCGCTGCCGCCGCCCACACCCAGGGTAGCGTCCGCCATCTTGTGCTCGCCGGCGTCCATCACCACGTTTCGGAGCACGATCGTCCCGTAGCCCGGATGGGTCAGCAGCACGTCGTACGTTCCGGCCGAGAGCCAGACCTGAAACTTGCCGCTGCCGTTCGCGGTGCCTCCGGCCACCTCTTCGACGTTGTCCGGAAAGCCCCCCGGCCGGATCACGCGGACGTTCACGCCGGGCAGCGTGTCGGGGCGGACCTGCGCCGTGTCACGAACGCCCAGCGTCACCCCGCTCAGAAAGGCCACCTTGGTGCTGGTTCGTGCCACCGTCTCCAGCCGCGTGAGTTCCCCGTCGACCCACTGCTCCTTCGGCGGCAGGTAGGGAGTTTCTTCGGAGACGACGGCCGTCGTCTTGGTGGCGCACGACGTCACGACGATCAGCAGTAGGGCGGCAAGACTTCTCATGGCAGGAGGGTTGGGTGGTAGGCTGGTAACGTAATGACGCCCCTCCGGGGTTAGGTCGTGTTGACCTGTAGCCTGCTGATGCTTTCGGCGCTTTTTGCCCGTATGCTGCGCGGCTTTCGTTAGACGATGCGCGGCCTAGGCGGCCCCGCAATCGCTCGCCTCAAGCGACCTGACTACGCGCAAAAAGAGGGGCGAAACCGTGAAATCATCCTCCATATCAACACGACCTAGCCTTGGTGGGCGGTACAGACTTTCCGCGCCCCGCCCGGCGGCCGACGTGCTTCGGATTCGGCGAGGCTGTGCTTTCCCGATTAAGCTTTGAACGAATGCAGATGACAGCAGCCGTCATCACTTCATTGCGCTCGTGACGGCAGTACAGGTGTTGACATACTGATGAGCGCACTTCAACGCAAAGAAAAGCCCCGAATGACGCGGCGGTCATTCGGGGCTTTCGCGATGTCAAATCAGCTTACTTCTCGGCGGGGATACGGAGCTTTTGGCCGGGGTAGATCATGTTGGGGTCTTTCAGCATCGGCTGGTTGGCCTCGATGATGCGCATTTAGGCGTTGGCATTGCCGTAGTGCGCCTTGGCAATTTTGCTGAGCGAGTCGCCGCTTTCGACGGTGTAGAACGTGGCTTCGGGCTCTTCGGGCGCTTGCACCGACAGGTTGTCGTCGACCTCGGCGATGCCCTCGGAGTTGCCCACGGCCAGCACCGCCCGCTCGCGCGTGGCCTGGTCTTTCGCCGCACCGCTGAGGGTGGCCCGCGACCCGCTGACGTTCACCCGCAGGTTGTCGATGTCGAGGTTGAGGCGGCGCAGATAGTCGGCCGCCACCTGCGCGCGGACGGCGTCTTCGTTGATCGACACGTTGGCCGAGGTGTTGAGTTTCGCCTTGGCTTCTTCTTTCTCTTTGTCGCCGAAGATTTTCTCGCCCGCGTCTTTGATGAAGCTGAACAGTCCCATAGTGTTAGGTAGGTTAGGTAAAGGATGAACGGCCACCGGGCCGCCGGTAAAGAGGTACGGCCCGCGACGCCCCGGGGTTGATGCCGAAAGACGCGTCACGCCCGGAAAAGTGCCCGCCGGGGGAGCCTCCCGCCGCCGCGCGTTGTTACGAAAGGGTCTGCCCGCCGGCCCCGCCGCACGCACTGACCACCTGCTTGCCACCATGAAAACCCCCGTCACGAAGCGAGAAAAGTGGGGCACCTGTCAGCTCTGTGAGCGCCCTGATCAGCCGCTGACCTTCCACCACCTCATCCCGAAGACCAAC
>JBARYS010000683.1:0-3575 GCA_049648155.1 Catalinimonas sp.
GTGCTGTCGCGCCACTGCAGGTGGAACGCACCCGAGGCCGTCAGCGGCGTGCCGAACAGCACGGGGTGCTCGTAGCGCAGGTCGAGCAGTTGCGACTGCGGCCGGAGGCGCTGCCAACGCGCCTCCAGCCGCTTGCCGGCGGCAAAAAGGTTGTGCAGTTGAAGGTTGAACTGCCCCTGCAACAGCAGTTGGCCGTCGCGCGCCTGGTTGGGAAGAAAGCCGATCACGCCGTCGATCTGGTTCACACGGCGCGGCTCCAGGTGGAAGCGCACGTGCGCCCGCTCGTTGACGAAGCGCACCGACGGCGGGCGGGTCTGGCGCAGGTAGGCGGTCTGCCGCAGTCGGTCGGTCGCCGCGTCGAGCCTAGCTTGGCTGAACGGGGTGCCCGGCTCTAGGCCGACGTACCTCTCGAAGAAGCGCCCCCGGAAGCGCACCGCCCCGGCCCACCCCACAGAATCGAGCAGCACGAAGGGGCCGGGCGCGTAGCGGAGCGTGGCGCGGAGGGCGTCGCCGTCGAGCGCGATGGAGTCGAGCCGGACCGTGGCGAAGGGGTGGCCGCTGTCTTCGGCGGCCCTCAACAGCGAGGTCTGTAACTTCACCACCCGCGCCGGGCGGAAGGGCACGTCGGTGTAGAAACGGGAGCGGTAGCCGGAGCTCGCCAGCCACGCCGGCGGCACGTTGCCCGCCCGCAGGTGCGCCCAGCGGTACTTCGGCCCGAAGCGAAGGGCCGCCCGCAGCGTGTCTTTATAATAGGAAGACGAATCGACGCCGGCGGTCAGATATCCGTCGGCCTGAACGGCGGAGACCAACTCGCGCAGCGCCGCGCGAGCCGCCGCAGTGTCCGGATGGCGCGCGGGCGGGCGGTAGCGTCGCCGCAGCTCTTCCTGCCCGGGGGGGACGTCGACCCGGAGGAGGACTTTGGGAGGCACCTGCGCACCGACGGCCCCCGCGAGCAGCAGCAGCAGCAAGCCGACGACACCCCTTAATTTTGCACCTCCGTGGCCGGTCTTTACCTCCATATTCCCTTCTGCAAGCAGGCGTGTCACTACTGCGACTTCCACTTCAGCACCAGCAAACGTCCTGAGCTGCGGGCGGCGGTGCTCGGAGCGATGGAGCGTGAACTGGCCCGGCAGGTCAACTACCTCGGGGGGCGATCCGTTCACACGGTCTACGTCGGTGGGGGTACACCCTCGCTGCTGACGGACAGGGAGTTGGGCGATTTGTTCGACGCCGTGCACCGACATTACACGGTCACTCCCGATGCGAAGGGTGCGCCGCCGGAGATCACTCTCGAAGCCAATCCCGACGATCTCACTGCCGCCCGCCTGGCCGCCTGGCGGGCGGCGGGCGTCAACCGCCTCAGCATCGGCATCCAGACGTTCCACGAGCCGCACCTACGCTACCTGAACCGTGCCCACAACCGGCAGCAGGCGCTGGTGGGCGTGCGCCGCGCCCAAGATGCGGGCTTCGAGGACCTGACCATCGACCTGATCTGGGCCATTCCGCACCCGGACCACTCCGTTTGGCGGTCGGACCTCGCCACGGCGCTCGCGCTGGACGTGCCGCACGTGTCGGCTTACTGCCTGACCATCGAGCCGCGCACGGTCTTCGGCCGTCGCCTGCAAAAGGGGGAGTTGTTGCCGGTTACCGACGATTTTGCCGCCGAGCAGTTCGACCGGTTGGTGACGACGCTGACCGCCCACGGCTATGAACACTACGAGGTCTCAAACTTTGCCCGCCCCGGTCGCTACGCCCGTCACAACTGCAACTACTGGCGCGGCGTGCCCTACTTGGGCATCGGGCCGAGCGCCCACTCGTACGACGGCCACAGCCGCCAGCACAACGTGCCGAACAACGGCACCTACGTGCGGGCGCTGGCGGGCGGCGAGCTACCCGCCACGCGCGAGACGCTGACGCCCACCGAAGCGGCCAACGAGTACCTAATGACGAGCCTGCGCACGCAGTGGGGTTGCGACTGGGCCTACCTGACGCGACGCTGGCACCTGCCGCCCACCGCCGAGCAGCGGCAACTACTGCGGCAGTACGAGGCGTGGGGGAGCGTTCGCCGCGAGGGCGAGCTGGTCTACCTCACGCACCGGGGCAAGCTGCTGGCCGACCAGATCGCCGCCGACCTTTTTTACGACGCATGATCCGAGCCGCTACCTTCGAATGGGGCGGGGCCACCTACCGCGCCGACCTGGCCCGCCCGCACGACCTTTCATTACCCCTGCGGCCCGACGCCCCCAACCCCAACTGTTACTGGGCCGACGCGCCGGCAGCCGAGGTCATCCGCGCGGGCAACTTCGTGGGGAGTGTGGCGCTGGGCGGCGCGGTCAACTACCGGAAGCTCTCCGTGACGCCCCACGGCAACGGCACCCACACGGAATGCTACGGGCACATTTCGCCCGACCCGGAGGCGACACTCGATCGCTGCCTAGACCGCTTCACGTTCTTCGCTCACCTGCTGACGGTCCGTCCCGAGGCCGAAGGCAAGGACCGGGTGATCCGGCTGGCCGAATTCCGCAACCGCCTGCCCACGCCCCGCCCCGAGGCGCTGGTTCTGCGCACGCTGCCGAACGGACCGGGCAAGCGCACGCGGCAGTACTCGGGCACGAATCCGCCCTACCTGGAGCCGGTTATCGGTCAGTTTCTGGCCGACAACGATGTTCTGCACCTGCTGGTGGACCTGCCGTCGGTAGACCGCGAGGTGGACGGCGGCAAGCTGTTCACGCACCGCTCTTTCTGGCGCTACCCGGGGCAAATCCGCCGCCGGGCGACCATCACGGAGCTGGTCTACGTCGCAGACGACGTGCCCGACGGGGCTTACCTGCTGCAACTGCACGTGCCGCAACTCGCCATGGACGCCGCCCCCAGCCGCCCGGTGCTCTACCCGGCGGTTATGGTGTAATCGACCTAACAACGACCGGTAGGCGCTGTTGCGGACGCTGCGCGGCGGCTAAACGAAGTTGACCTCGGCTTGCAGGTCGACGCCGAACTGCTCGCGTACCGACACCTGAATCCGTTCGGCGAGGGCGCGCACCTCGGCACCGCGCGCGCCGCCAAGGTTCACCAGCACCAGCGCCTGCCGGTCGTGAACGCCGACGTTGCCCACCCGGTGGCCCTTCCAGCCCGCCTGCTCGATGAGCCAGCCCGCCGGCACCTTGATTTTGTGCGAATCGGTGGGGTAGTTCGGAATTTCGGGGTGATCGAGTTGCAGCCGGGCGAAGTCGTCGGGATCCAGCTCGGGGTTTTTGAAGAAGCTGCCCGCGTTGCCGATCTGCGCGGGGTCGGGCAGCTTACTCTGTCTGATGCGGATCACGGCGTCGGAGATGGCCCGCACGGTCGGTTCGGTAACGCCCATCTCGGCCAGCGTGGTGCGGATGGCCCCGTACGAGACGTTGTGCAGCGGCTCGCGGCGCAGGCGCATCGTCACGGTGGCGATCACGTACTGCCCGCGTAGTTCGTTCTTAAAGACGCTGTTGCGGTAGCCGAAGCGGCAGGTGGCGGCGTCGAACGTCCGCCGCCTGCCGTCGTCGAGGCGCACGGCTTCCAACTCGTCGAACACTTCCTTGATC
>JBARYS010000684.1:0-3736 GCA_049648155.1 Catalinimonas sp.
CTCGGGGTGCAGCACGTAGCCCCGCTCGCGCGCGGTGGGTTGGCGGCGGCGCTGCGCCATACGGGCGTCCAGGTGCGCGGCGGCCTCGTCGTTGTGCACTAACTCCGCATTGAAGAAGTCGGCGAGGAGCGGCTTCGTCAGGTCGTCGGAGGTGGGCCCAAGCCCGCCCGTGAGCAACACCACGTCGGCGCGGGCGGTGGCGTGCTTCAGCACCGCCGGGAGGTCGTCGGGTCGGTCGCCGACGGTGGTGCGGAAGCGCACGTCGAAGCCGAGTTCGTCGAGCGGGCGGCTCAGGCGCGGGGCGTTGGTGTCAATCAGGTGGCCGAACAGCAGCTCGTCGCCGATGGTGATGATCTCTACGGTGGGGGCGGTCATACGTAGGCAACGGCCGCGCCGCCCGAACGTTTTGCTTCGCCCCTACTGCACGCTGAGCTTCGTTTCGGGGTAGCTCCGCTCTCCCACCGGGATCGGGATGTCGATGTGGTTCGCGCGCGGCGGCACTGGGCAACTGTAGTTGTAGTTGTAGGCGCAGTAAGGATTGTAGGCGAAGTTGAAGTCGAGCACCAGCACGCTACCCTTGGGTGCGGGCACGTCGAGGTAGCGCCCGCCGCCGTAGGTGTCGGTGCCGTTGGTGGCGTCGGTGAAGGGCAGAAAGAGCGCCTCGTCGGCGCGGGCGTCGGTGCGGCGAAACAGCGTGAGCATCAACGGGATCTCGTTGAGCGTGAAGGCCGCCGTGCCCGCCCGGACGAACGCCTCCTCCTTGCCGTCGGTCATGTGGATCAGGACCGGCTCGGCGTCGTCGGCGGGTCGCCATTCGGCATCGACGCGGAACGCCGTGTCGGGTTCGAAGTAGCGCAGCCCCCCGAACTCGCGCGGGTTCTCGATGGGCGACTCTTCGCCCCGAAAGTGTTGGTCTTTTTTCTCGCGGAAGCTGAGCAGCGTCGCCACGTAGCGCTCGGCGGGGGCTTCGGCCGGGTCAGGTGCTTCCGACGAGGTCATGTACGTCACGCCCACCATCAGCAGGGCGATCAGCACGGCACCGGCAAAAAAGTGTTTGACCTTCATGAGAGTAGCCCTTCGTCCGCGAAGCTCAGGTACCGGTGGTCGCTCACGATGAGGTGGTCGAGCACCACGATGTCCAGCATCCGCCCGCCGTCGCTCAGTTTGCGCGTCAGTTGGCGGTCGGCCTCGCTGGGTTGCAAATTTCCCGAGGGGTGGTTGTGCGCCAGAATCACGCCGCTGGCCATCTCCTCCAGAGCAGCTTTGAAAATCACCTTGGGGTCGGCCACCGTCCCCGACACGCCGCCCTCGCTGATACGTAAGGTGCGTGTCACGTGGTTCGCACGGTTCATCAACAGCACCCAGAACTCCTCCACGGGCAGGTCGAGCAGGTGCGGCCGCAGCGCCTCGTAAGCGTCGCGCGAGCAGGTAATCTGCGGGCGGCGGATCGGCTCAGACTCCTTGCGGCGGCGGCCCAGTTCCAAGGCACTAACGATGGTAATGGCTTTCGCCCGGCCGATGCCGGAGGTCTTCTGTAGCTCGCGCAGCGACAACTTTGCCAGGCTGTTCAGGTTGTTGTCGACCCGGTGGAGCAGGTCTTTCGCCACGTCGACGGCGCTCCGCGAAACCGTGCCCGACCCGAGCAGGATGGCCACCAGTTCGGCGTCCGACAGCGCCGCCTTGCCCTTCAGCTCCAGCTTTTCGCGGGGGCGGTCCTCTTCCGCCCACTGGTTGATGCTGACGTAAGCGGCTTTGTACGAAGACTTATCCATGATCGACGGTCGGGTCCTTCGTGGCAAGGTACCGAGATTTAGGTATTGGCGGTTGGCTATTGGGGCTGACGCCGGATGTTCTCGTCGTCGATCATCGCCGTTTTCCGGACTCACGCGTGCGTAGACAATATTGGCGGTTGGCTTTTGGTCGTGGGGGCCTGCGCCGCCTGCCTGGTCTGGCGTCAGCCTCCAAAAGGCAATACCTAAAAACCAACCGCCAACAAGAAAACCCCGCTCGGCGCGAAGCGTCGGGCGGGGTTTTCTTGTTGGCAAGCCGGCCAATGACTAGCCGAGGGCGTTGACGTACTTCGCCAACTTCGACTTGTTGTTCGCCGCTTTGTTGCGATGAATGATGTTGCGCCGCGCCAGCCGGTCGAGCATCGAAGAGACGGTCTTGTAAAGCTCCTGTGCTTCGGCTTTGTCGGTGGTGTTGCGCAGCCGTTTGATGAACGTGCGGGTGGTCTTAGCCCGGTAGCGGTTCTGTAGATTGCGCTTCTGGTTCTGACGGATGCGTTTCAGGGCTGATTTATGGTGTGCCATGCGCGACGACGACGGTTCGGTTTCTGAAAAGGAGGGCAAAGTTAAACTTTTACGGATGTTACGGCAACCCACCCGGCGGATAATTTTTGCGGCCGCCCTGCTGATGCTCCCGCCCCTCGCGCCGGGGCACGCCTGGGGCTTCTGGGCGCACCGCCTCATCAACCGGCTGGCGGTCTTCACGTTGCCGCCCGAGCTGATGCACTTTTACAAGGAGCACATCGACTACCTGACCAGCCACGCCGTGGACCCCGACCGCCGCCGCTACGCCGTAGAGGGTGAAGCGCCCCGCCATTACATCGACATCGACGTGTACGGCGACAGCGCCATCTTCACCATGCCCCGCCGCTGGCAGGACGCCGTGGCGAAGTACTCGGAAGATACGCTGCTGGCTTACGGCATCGTGCCCTGGCACGTGGACCGGATGCGCTACCGGCTCACCGAAGCCCTGCGCCGCCGCGACGCCCGCGACATCCTCCGCCAGACGGCCGACCTGGGGCACTACGTGGCCGACGCCAACGTGCCGCTGCACACCACCGAGAACTACAACGGCCAGCTCACGGGGCAGCGGGGCATCCACGGCTTCTGGGAGTCGCGCCTCCCCGAGCTGTTCGCGCCCGACTACGACCTGTTCGTGGGACCGCCCGAGTACCTGTTTCGTCCGCTCGACGCGGTGTGGGACCACGTGACGCGCGCCCACCTGGCGCTCGACTCGGTGCTGGGCTTCGAGCGCGAGCTGACTAAGCAGTTTCCCGACGACCGCAAGTACGGCTTCGAGGAGCGGGGCACCGCCACGGTGCGCGTCTACAGCCGGGAGTTCTCGGAGGCCTACCACGACCGCCTCGGCGGGCAGGTGGAGCGCCAGATGCGCGCCTCGGTGAAGCTACTCAGCGACCTGATCTACACCTGCTGGATCGACGCCGGCCAGCCCGACCTGCGCGACCTCGACGCCCCGCCGCTGGAAGAACCCGAGCCGGGGATTGAAGCCGGGGAGCACCCGGAGCGGGAAGGGTAGCTACCAAATTGCATGAGGATGCCGACTGATTTTTCACGAAGGCTCTATCTTGGTGTGGAACGTGCCCCTGGTGAGGCGTAGCGTGTCGGGATACGTGGTCGCGCTTGAGTTGCGCTCAATCAGGAAGCTGACTTGGGAACGGCCTTTAGAGCTCGACATGGTCCGTACCGATCTCACCCGCACCGAGCTCGGTGATCTCGACCCAACTGTCCGAGTCCTCCAGAACGTTGTAGAAGTTCTAGGTTGGCGTGGGTAGACAGACCGGGCCGCTCAACGGCGCGCATCCACTCGGTAGATTGCGCCTGCGCGGTGCAAGTGATTAAGATAGATACCAGAAGTTACCGCTTTATGCGAAACAAGCCCAGCGAGGGGGGGATGGGTAGAGTAGGTGCATCGGCGACAGTTGTTTACG
>JBARYS010000685.1:0-3401 GCA_049648155.1 Catalinimonas sp.
GCTCGCGTTCGTCCCACGGCTTGGTGATGTAGCGGAACACGCCGCCATTGTTGATCGCGTCGATGATCGCCTCGATGTCGCTGAAGCCCGTCAGCACCATGCGGATCGTGTCGGGATACTCCGGCAGGATGCGCTCCAGGAACTGCACGCCCGTCATGCCCGGCATCCGCTGGTCGGTCAGGATCAGGTGCACGTGTCGGCGGCGCATCACGGCCAGCCCCTCCTCGCCGCTCACGGCGGTGAGCACGTTGTATTGGCGGCGGAAAGTGGCCTTGAACGAGATCAGGTTCTGCTCTTCGTCGTCGACGTACAGAATGGTAAAGTCTTTACTGTCCATGGTGCGGTACTACTCTTTGGCTTCCGGTTGGCGCACCGGCAGCGTGATGATAAAGGTGGCTCCCCGGCCGGGCGCGCTCTCGACGTCCAGCGTGCCGTGGTGCTTTTCGATGACCGTAAACGAGATCGACAGGCCCAGTCCCGTGCCCTTGCCGACGCCCTTAGTGGTGTAAAAAGGCTCGAACACGCGCTTGCGGACCTCCTCGGTCATGCCGGGGCCGTCGTCGCGAATTTTAACGCGCACCCGCTTGCCGTCGGGCAGCAGCTCGGTGGTGATCCAGATGTTGCCGCGCTCGCCGACGGCTTGCGCCGCGTTGCCGATCACGTTCATGAACACCTGGTTGAGCTTGCCCGGCAGGCACTCCACGGCGGGCAGGTCGGCGTAGTCGCGGTGCACCTCGATATTGCCTTTCAGGCGGTTGCGCAGCAGCATCAGCGTCGACTCCAGCCCGTCGTGTATTTGCGCGAGTTTGAAATCGTCCTCGTCGACGCGCGAGAAGTTGCGCAGCCCCACCACGATGTCGCGGGTGCGGCCGGCCCCCTCGCGGATGCCGTTCAGCAGCGCGTCGATCTCCTTGAAAAGGAAGTCCGGATCGGCCTGCGCGCGGTGTTTCTCCACCTCGGCGAGGGCGGCGGGCAGGTCGTCGGCGGTGCGTAGGGCGTCGTAGCGTTCGAAGAGCGCCCGCAGGTCGTCGAGGTCGGCTTGCAGGGGCGTCACGTTCGACGACACGAAGTTGATCGGGTTGTTGATCTCATGGGCGATGCCCGCCGTCAGCTCGCCGAGTGAGGCCATCTTGTCGGCTTCCAGCAGGCGGATCTGCGTCTGCCCCAGGTCGTCGAGGGCCATCTCGAGGGCGTCGTTCTTGCGCTTCAGGCGCTGGGTTTGCTGCTGGACCTCCTCCTTCAGCCGTTCGTTGTACGCTTCCAGCAGTTGCTCGGCCTCGTACCGTTCCGAGACATCACGCAGGTTCGACACCACGCCGCGCACGTCGGGGTCGTGCAGCAGGTTCACGGCCGTGCCCTCCACCACGCGCGGGTTGCCGTTCAGGTGCTGCATCTGCACCTGAAAATGAAACACCTGCCCGGGGTGCTTGAGCAGCCGCTGCCACTCGGCCTGCGCCTCCTTGCGCTTCGCTTCGGGGATCATCTCGAAGCTACGGCCGATGAGCGCCTCCGGGTCGTAGCCCAGCACGTGGCGGGCGGCGGGCGAGACGTACTCGAAGCGCCCCTCGGCGTCGCGCACCGTCACCACGTCGTAGGCGTACTCGGCCAGCGCCTGATAGTAGCGTGCCGACCGCCCCGGCACCGGCGGCGCTTCGACCGAGCGGATGCGGATCAGCTTCAGGCCGTCGTCGGTGAGTGGGTCTACGTAGATTTCGGCTGACAACGGGTACCCTTCATTGTGCCTCAAGCGCGCCACCAGTCGCCCCTCGCCGGGCAGCGAGACGCGGTCGAGCAGCAACTCTGTCCACGACTGCCCCGCCCCGGGCGCGTAGCCCAGCCAGGCGCGGGCGGCGGGGTTGGTAGCCACCAGTTGCTCGTCCTTCACCAGCAAACACGGCTCGGTGGTGCGCTCGAAGAGTAGCGCCGAGGCTTGATCGGGAAGGGGCGGCGAGGGTTGGCGGGGTATCAAAGGCAGCGGACTAAAAAAAATAGATACGACGACGGGCCGAAAGTAGCCGTCGGGGGCGCGCGGCGGCGGTGTGCGCTACCCAACGCCGCCGGGCGACGGAGGGGGTCAGTAGTTAGCCGGAGGGAAAAACAGCACCGCCACCGCGAAGCTGATCACCGAGATGATGAAGCCGAACATAAAGATCGTGTAACAGATACGCAGCAGGCGGTACTTCTTGCCCAACACCGCGCCCAGAAAGTAGATGTCGCGGATCATGCTGCTGTAGACGAAGTCCTTGTCCTTGATCATCTCGCGGACGCCCCAGTCGTACTCCTCGAGCGACATGCGGTGGAAGTTGCCGAAGAAGAGCAGGTTGGCGCGCTTCTCCTCGACGTCTTCGCGCTCAAAGCGACCCACCGTCACGTTGGGCCGCGTGGCCAGGATGGCGAAAACGATGGTGACCAGGCAGACCGTGATCAGGATCATGGTCGGGATGATCAGGTGCGGGTACTCGTCGAACTTCCGCAGCAGCACCGACACCAGAATGGAGACGATGATGGCGTTCACCGAGATCATGATGTTGGCCTTGTTGTCGGCGATCGAGCTCAGGTCGATGTGGTTCTTCGACACCGTCCGGAACATTGAGTCCACGCTGCGGGTCGACTCGCTCTTCTGCTTGTACTTCTTGCTTTTTTTCTTCGCCTTCTTGAGCTTCTTCTTAAGCTTCTTGAGTGCCGTGGCCGGCACCACGTCCACGCCCTCTTCCTCTTCTTTCTCTTGGGCTTCTTCCAGTTTGCGTTCGATCTCGGCGAGGTTCTTCTCTTTCATCGGGGTCAGGTGTTCGCGGGCGTAGGGCGTGTGGTACTCGTGGGCTTCGAAGAACGCGCGGCTGCCCCCGAGCCAGTCGTTCTGCTTGATGGGGCAGCCCTGCACGGCGACCATCTCCTTGCGCAGCAGGTCCGACCAGTCGAAGTAGGTGTCCGACGCCAGGTGGCAGAGGTCGGCGTCGCAGAGCACCTGCTCGGGTAGCGACTGCGGGTTTTGGGGCATCCGCGTGGCCTCAATGCAATCCAACACTTTTTCGAGCCGTTTGGGGTCATACTCCTCGCCTTCGAGAAACTGGCGGGCCACGCGCCGGCTGGCCGTCTCGTGGTCGTGGGGGCCGTTCTCGCCGTAGCCGGTGTCGTGCAGCCAGGCAGCCAGCATCACGCCTTCGAGCGTGGCGGGGTCTAGGCCCGCGTGCCGCCCGATGTCTTCGGTGGCCCGCACCACGGCGCGCGTGTGTTCAATGGAGTGGTAGTAGATTCGCGGAGACAGATGCTCCCGAAAATACCGCTCCACGAAAGCCTCCGTACGTTCGAGCAGAGTTTGATCCATACGATACCGAACAACAAAGATAGCCGCCTTAAGTAAGTACCCACGTTCCGCCGGCGGCACCGGGCGAAACGTACTC
>JBARYS010000686.1:0-2765 GCA_049648155.1 Catalinimonas sp.
CGAACAGTCCTAGCTGCCCTTTGGTCTGGCGGCCGTGCTTATTGCGGGTGCCGCCGTCCACCACCCGCTCGATGTCCTGCTCCGGGTCCGAGGCCAGCAGCTTTATCTTGGTGACGGGCGCACTCGCCAACCGGTTGCCCAGCGCCTTCCAGCCCTTCACGTCCACCAGCATGTCCAAGTCATAAGTGGTCGCCTCGACGGGCTGCTTCTTGTTGAGGCGGGTCGTGACTTCGAGCTGCGCCTGCGGGTCGGTCGTCGCCAGGATCAGGTTCGTGCTCCGGTGGTCGTCCGGGATGAAGGGGAAGCGCTTGTCGCGAGTGCTCGTCTCGATACGGAACCGCTTCACGTAGTGCGTCTTCTGTTTGCCCTCGTAGTAGACGGCCGTGATGACCATCTCGGGGCTAAAGTGCTCGATCAGACCCACACTCTCGGGGTCGTAGCGATTCGTCAGGTCGTAGGAGGTCAGCTCGTAGGTGCCGTCGCGGTGAACGACCAGCACCGCGTCGTCACCCTCAAACTCACCCACGTAGCGGCCCCGCTCTTCAGTGTTGAGGCGGCCCACGGTCGGGTCGTAGTAGATGTCGAGCCCGCCCAGCGTCGAGGTGCCCGCCTGCTTCAGGTCGATCTTCCGGACGCGGTAGCGCGTCAGCGTGTTGCCGCGCGAGTTGCGGTTCTTGATGTCGATCTGCGAGAAGTCGAAGTCGAACTGCTTCTGGCGCGCCTGGGCCGTGTGGTGGAGGTGCACGCTCACGATCTCCGCCTCGCCGTTCGGGTTGGCCGAGAAGTAGAGCACCTTCGATCCCTTCGCCTCGCCTGCCAAGTGGTAGGGGCGGTCGCGCGTCACGCCCAGTACCTGGAAGCGCTTCACCAGCGTGCGGTCAGAATTGCCGTCTAAGTAGGCCATGTTGTAGACCATCCGTTCGTCGCCGCGCTTGAACACGCCCACGTGCAGCACGTCCTTGCCGACAAAGGTCTTTTCGGCCACCTTGGTCACCTGCATGGTGCCGTCGCGGCGAAACGTGATGATGTCGTCTAGGTCGGAGCACTCGGTCACGAACTCGTCCTTCTTCAGGCCGTAGCCCACGAAGCCCTCCTGGCGGTTTACGTAGAGCTTCTGATTGCTGACGGCCACCACCGACGCTTGGATCGTGTCGAACGGCCGCACCTCGGTACGCCGCTCGCGCCCCGCGCCGTACTTCTTGAGCAGTTGCCGGAAGAAGAGGATCGCGTAGTCGTTTAGGTGTGCCAGGTTGTTCTCGACCTCCTCCAGTTCGGTCTGCAGGCTGCGCCGCTGCTCGTCGGCCTTAAAGGTGTCGTACTTCGAAATCCGCTTGATGCGAATTTCCGTCAGCCGCACCAGGTCGGCCTCCACAATTTCGCGGTAAAACTGTGCCTTGTACGGCTCCAGCCCCCGGTCGACGGTCGAGAGCACGGCGTCCCAGGTCTCGGCCTCTTCGATGTCGCGGTAGATGCGCTGCTCGATAAAGAGCTGTTCGAGCGAAGCGAACAGGATCTTCTCCATCAACTCGCCCCGGCGGATCTCCAGCTCCTGGCCCAGCAGGTGGCGCGTGCGCTCGGCGTTGAGCTTGAGGATGTCGTTGACCGACAAGAAGTGCGGCTTGTTGTCGACGATCACGCAGGCGTTCGGCGAGATCGAGACCTCGCAGTCGGTGAAGGCGTAGAGCGCGTCGATGGTGACGTCCGGCGACACGTTCGGCGCGAGCGTCACGTGGACCTCCACCTCGGCGGCCGTGTTGTCGACCACCCGCTTCACCTTGATCTTGCCCCTGTCGTTGGCCTTGATGATCGAATCGATCAGCCCGGTGGTGGTCACGCCATAGGGCAGGTCGCGAATCACGAGCGTCTTGCGGTCGAGCGAGTCGATGCGCGCCCGCACGCGCACCTTGCCGCCCTTGCGGCCGCCCTGGTAATTGCTCACGTCCACCAGCCCACCCGTGGGGAAGTCGGGCAGCAGGTCGACGGGCTTACCTTTCAGCGACTGTACGGCCGCCTCGCAGAGCTCACAAAAGTTGTGCGGCAGCAGGCGCGTCGACAGCCCCACCGCGATGCCCTCCACGCCTTGCGCCAACAGCAGGGGGAACTTGGCGGGCAGCGCGACGGGCTCTTGCTTGCGGCCGTCGTACGAAAGCTGCCATTCGGTGACCTTCGGCGAGAAGAGCACCTCGAGGGCGAACTTCGACAGGCGCGCTTCGATGTAACGGGCGGCGGCGGCGCTGTCGCCGGTGCGCACGTCGCCCCAGTTGCCCTGCGTCTCGATTAGCAGGTTCTTCTGACCCAGGTTGACCATCGCGTCGCCGATTGAAGCGTCGCCGTGCGGGTGGTACTGCATCGTCTGCCCGATCACGTTGGCCACCTTATTGAAGCGGCCGTCGTCCATCTCGCGCATGGCGTGCAGAATGCGCCGCTGCACGGGCTTCATGCCGTCCTGCACGCCGGGCACGGCGCGTTCCAGAATTACATACGAGGCGTAGTCGAGAAACCAGGTCTCGAAGTGGCCCGACAGCGGCTTGATGTCGGTAATCTGGCCGTCGGTGTCGAAGCCGTTTTCGGTCGGCTCCGGGGCTTGTCCGTTCTCGTCGTGCGGCGTCGGGGAGTCTTGCAAACGCGTGGTTCGTTTCGGTTTGTTTCCTCAAAAATACGCCAATATGCGCGGTTCAGCAACGTTCGGGCGGACGGGCCGGGTTCACTCCGGGGCGATTTGCGAACTTCGGCCCCCTGACGCGCTCCGCCCTTCCCTTACTCAC
>JBARYS010000687.1:0-12301 GCA_049648155.1 Catalinimonas sp.
GAACCCAAAACACGGTCGACGGAGCGGCGGAGCTTGATCATGGTGCGGTGGGGGCAGCTTCAGCACCCTCGGCGCGGATGCGTTCGGCGAGGTCGTAGAGTTCGGGGGTGTCGCGCAGGGCGTCGTAAAGGGGCTGTACCTGCGCGTTGAACGGCTCTTTGGGGGGGCGCACCACCTCGACGCCCGCCTTCTGCACCTCGCGCAGCGACTCCTCCTCCGACTCTGCCCAGTAGCGGCGCTGCACCGGCACTGAGGCGGCCACGGCGTCGGCCAGCCACCCCTGCTCCTCGGGGCCGAGGCGCTCCCACGTCTTGGTGCTGATCAGCAGCACGTCGGGCAGGGCGGTGTGCTCGTCGAGCGAGTAGTACTTGCAGACTTCGTAGTGACGTGAAAAGTAGAAGCTGGGCGGGTTGTTCTCGGCGGCATCGACCACGCCCTGTTGCAAGGCGGTGTAGAGCTCACCGTACGACATCGGCGTGGGCGATCCCCCCAACTGGCTGACCATCGCCTGCGCGGTGGGGCTCTCCATGACCCTCACCTTCAGCCCCTTTAGGTCTTCGGGCGTCTGCACGGGGCGCTCTTTGGTGTAAAAACTGCGGCTGCCGGCGTCGTAGAAGCAGAGGCCCCGCAGCCAGTACCGCTCGCCGTCGCGAAGAATCTCTTCGCCCAGCGGACCGTCTTGCACGGCGAACTGGTGGGCGCGGTCGCGGAAAAGGTAGGGCAGGCCCAACACGCGAAACTTGGGCGCGAAGCTCTCCATCACCCCCGCCGACACCTTCGTCATGTCGAGGCTGCCGATTTGCAGCAACTCCACGGCCTCGCGCTCGGTGCCGAGCTGTTGGCTGGGGTAGATCTCGATTTGTAGGCGGCCGCCGGAGTTCCTGGCCAGCTCCTCGGCCATGTAGACCATGCCCCGGTGCACGGGGTGCGACACGTCGAGGCCGTGGCTCAGCTTGAGCGTGCGCATCTGCCGGGCGTCGGTGCAGGTAGCCAGCAGGGGAAGGAGCAGCAGCCAGACGATCTTTTTCATGGGGTAGGGGCGCGGTAGACCGTGAAGATAGGCCCTGACGCGCGGGCAAGGCGGGTCCGCCCTAAAGAGTCGGCCGGGGGGGAGGCGATACCCTAGACGGGGCCCGCGAGCGGTTGCGCTTTCTCCGGGTGCTCCTGTCGTCAAGCTGTTCTCGGCAAGCGACCGGGTGGAAATCTAGGCGAAGCTACTGCCCCCAATCAGGCGCGTAGTCGTCACTCCGTTGCTGCCTTGGTCGTCGAGCCCACCGCCCGCGCGCCCCCGGCGGGGCCGTAGCTTTGCGGCTTCACTACCGTCATCACCATGTTCAGCTCTCCCGAAATGCAGGCGTTTCTGCACCAACGCGTGCTCGACAACCGCATCGAGAACATCCTCTGGGCGGTGGGTATCGTGCTGGCGTGGGTGCTGCTGAGCACGGTGCTGGTGCGTTGGCTCAGCAAGCTCTTCTTTAAGCTGCTCCGGCGGGCGGCGTTCGACCGGCCCGGCACGCAGTTCGTTGAGCTGGTGCGGCGGCCGGTGGGGTGGCTGCTCACGTTGTTGGTGCTCTACACGGCGGTGTCGCTGCTGCGGTGGCCGCGCGCCTGGGAGATGCCCCCCACCAGCGAGGTAGGCCTGCCGCTGGTGCTGCTGCGGACCTATCAGGTGTCGATCATCATCGTGTGTGGGTGGGTGCTCGCGCGCGTAGTCGACTACCTGGGCATCGTCCACTACGAACGCGCCGAGGCTACAGAGTCGCGCATGGGCATGCAGATGATCCCCTTTCTGCGGCAGATGGTCAAGGCAGTGGTGTACCTCTTCACCTTCTTCGTGATCCTGGGTAATGTGTTCGACCTCGACATTGGCTCGATCGTGGCGGGGCTGGGCATCGGCGGGCTGGCCGTGGCGCTGGCGGGCAAGGAGACGCTCGAAAACCTGTTCGCGGCCTTCATCATCTTCCTGGACCGCCCCTTTGTGGTGGGCGACTTCGTGCAGGTGGACGACATCACGGGCACCATCGAACGGGTAGGGTTTCGCAGCACGCGCATCCGCACGGCCGACAAGAGCGCGCTGAGCCTACCCAACAAGCAGATGATCGACCAGGCGCTCGACAACCTGACCACGCGCACATTCCGCCGCGCCCGCTACGAGCTTCGTCTGGTCTACGACACCCCGCCCGAGCGGGTGGAGCAGATCGTGGCGGCGCTCGAAGCGATGCTTCACCGCCACCCGCGCACCGACGAGAACAGCCACGTGTCGCTACGCACGCTCGGCCCCCACTCGCTCGACCTTTTGGTGATCTACTTCATCGACACGGCTGACTTTTTCGAGTTCAACAAGATCGTGGAGGGAATTAACCTCGAGACCCTGCGCACCGTGCGCGCCTTGGGGGGTAAGTTCGCTTTCCCGACGACCTCCGTCTACCTCAACCCACCCCCCGAGATGCCCACGGCAGACGACCGGGACGTGGCGGCGGCGTACGAAGACCGTCGGTCGGAATGACGTCCCTCGCCCGTAGCCGGCACCGGTAGCAACCCAACGTAAGCCCGCGTGAGACACCTCCCCCTCTTACTGCTGCTCCTCCTCGCCGTGCCGACCCGGGCGCAGGCTCCCCTCGACACGCTGGAGGCGAAGATGGAAGAGGTCGCTCCTGCACCCACCGGCGACCACGCGTCTGCCGACCACGACGAGCACCGTGCCCCCGCACCGTGGGCCGTGCTGCCCTTTGTGGTGCTGTTGGGGCTGATTGCCGCCGGGCCGCTTTTCTTCGAACACTTTTGGCACCGGAACTACCCGGTCGTCGCGGTCTCGCTGGGGCTGCTGGTGGTACTTTACTACGTATTTGGGCTGCACAACGCCCACCAGCCCGTGCACGCCCTGGCCGAATACGTGCAGTTCATCGCGCTGCTCTCGTCGCTCTACGTGGCCTCGGGTGGCATCATGATCCGCATCAACCGGGCGGGCACCCCCGGGGCGAACGCGGTGCTGCTGGCGGTGGGCGCGGTGGTGGCCAACCTGATCGGCACCACGGGGGCGTCGATGCTGCTGATCCGGCCGTTTCTGCGGCTGAACGCGCGGCGGCTGCGGGCCTACCACGTGGTGTTCTTCATCTTCGTGGTGAGCAACGTGGGCGGTGCGCTCACGCCCGTGGGCGACCCGCCGCTGTTTCTGGGCTTCCTGAAGGGCGTGCCCTTTTTCTGGAGCCTGCAGCACAACTTGCTGCCGTGGGTGCTGGGCGTGGTGGTGCTGTTAGGGGTATTCTGGGCCATCGACCGCCGCAACCCCGCCCCGCCCGCCGACGCGCCGGAGCCGGTGGCCGACCGACCGACCGTGGTCGTGGAGGGCAAACGCAACTTCCTGTGGCTGGCGGTGATCATCGCGGCCGTGTTCGTCGACCCGACGGTGTTCGACTGGGTGCCGGGGTTCACCTACGACGGCCAGAAGTTCTCGTTCGTGCGCGAGACGATCATGTTCACGGTGGTGTTCCTCTCCTACCGTTTTGCCGACCGCGACGCGCTGCGGGGCAACGAGTTTCACTTCGAGCCGATCCGCGAGGTGGGCTTCCTCTTCATCGGCATCTTCGGCACCATGATGCCCGCCCTCGAACTGGTGGGGGGCTACGCCGGCTCGGAGGCGGGGGCGGCGCTCGTCACGCGTCACACGCTCTACTGGGCCACGGGGCTGCTGTCGGGCGTGCTCGACAACGCGCCCACCTACCTGAACTTCCTGGCGGCGGCGGTGGCCGCGCAGGGGGGCAGCATCAACGAGATCGAGGAGGTGCGGCGCTTCGCAGCGGGGGGCTACGCCAACTCAGTAGTCCAACTGACGGCCATCTCGGTGGCGGCGGTCTTCTTCGGAGCCATGACCTACATCGGCAACGGGCCCAACTTCATGGTGCGGGCCATCGCTGAGCAGAACGGCCTCCGGATGCCCTCGTTCTTCGGATACATCATCCGCTACGCGGTGCCCTACCTGCTGCCGGTGCTGGGGCTGGTGTATCTCGTGTTCTTTTTGTTTGGGTAGAAGCCGGCGAAGCGTCTTATAGGCGTATCGAAGCAGACAGCGCTACAGAGAGTCATCGGGGTCTCTATCGGTGTGGAACCATCACGCAACCGCGCGGCGAGCAATCTCGAAGAGGAACCGCCGCGCGCCGTTAGATGACAAGAAGGCCGGTCGATGTGCTGGAGTGTATCACGTGGTTGTGAATGCGCAAGCTCATACAACGCGTACGCCTCTCGAGACCTTTGTCGGCCACGGAGCGGCGGTCTTCGGCGGGCTATCTTTGCCGCCCACCTAACCGACCGCCGCATGTCTCAGCCGCCGAACGACCCTCGCACCCTGCTCGACCAGAAGAACGAAGAGGCCCTGCTGGGCGGGGGCACCAAGCGCATCGAGGCGCAGCACGCCAAAGGTAAGCTCACCGCCCGCGAGCGGCTGCAACTGTTGCTCGACGAGGGCTCGTTCGAGGAGACCGGTCGCTTCGTGACGCACCGGGCGCACGACTTCGGCCTGGACCAACAGCGCTACCTCGGCGACGGCGTCGTGACCGGCTGGGGCACGGTTAACGGACGGCAGGTGTACGTTTTCTCGCAGGACTTCACCGTCTTCGGGGGTTCTCTTTCGGAGGCGCACGCCGAGAAGGTCGTCCGCCTGATGGACCTGGCCATGCAGAACGGCGCGCCTCTGGTCGGACTGAACGACTCGGGCGGCGCGCGCATTCAGGAGGGCGTGGTGTCGCTCGGTGGCTACGCCGACATCTTCTACCGCAACACGCTGGCCTCGGGCGTAATCCCACAGATTTCGGCCGTGATGGGCCCCTGCGCGGGCGGGGCAGTCTACTCGCCGGCCATCACCGATTTCGTGCTGATGGTCGAGAATACGTCATACATGTTCGTAACCGGCCCGAACGTGGTCAAAACCGTCACTCACGAGCAGGTCACCTCTGAGGAGCTGGGCGGTGCAAACACGCACGCCACCAAGAGCGGCGTGACGCACTTCGCCTGCGAGAACGAGGTCGCCTGCATCGCCCAGATCAAGCAGTTGTTGGGCTACCTGCCGCAGAACTGCGAGGAGGAAGCGCCCCGCCAGGCCTACTCACCCGCCGACGAGCGCCGCCCCGTCCTGAACGAGATCGTGCCCGCCAACCCCAACCAGCCGTACGACATGCGCGAGGTCGTGGCGGGTGTGCTCGACGCCGACTCGTTCTGCGAGGTGCACCGGGACTTCGCCGAGAACATTCTGGTGGGCTTCGGACGGCTGGCGGGGCGCAGCGTGGGCGTGGTGGGCAACCAGCCGGCGGTGCTGGCGGGCGTGCTCGACATCGACGCCAGCACCAAGGCGGCTCGCTTCGTGCGCTGCTGCGACGCCTTCAACGTGCCGCTGCTGGTTTTCGAGGACGTCCCCGGCTTCCTGCCCGGCACCGACCAGGAGTGGCGGGCCATCATCACGAACGGTGCGAAGCTGCTCTACGCTTTCTCGGAGGCGACGGTGCCACGCATCACGGTCATCACGCGGAAGGCCTACGGCGGTGCTTACGACGTGATGAACTCCAAACACATCGGGGCCGACCTCAACTACGCCTGGCCCACCGCCGAGATCGCCGTGATGGGCGCAAAAGGGGCTGCCGAGATCATCTTCCGCCGCGAGATCGCCGCCGCGCCCGACCCCGAGGCTAAGCTGCAAGAGAAGGTCGACGAGTACACCGCCCGCTTCGCCAACCCCTACCTGGCTGCCGAGCGCGGCTACGTCGACGAGGTCATCGCCCCCGACCAGACACGCCAAAAGCTCATCCGCGCCTTCAAGATGCTGGAGAACAAAGCCGCGAAGCTGCCTCGGAAGAAGCACGGGAACATTCCTTTGTGAGTAGGGAAGCCGCTGGGTGCACCGCCCTGGTTATCTTTAAGATGCATTCAGGGCAAGAAGACAAGCAGGCCTAAAGCGGCCGAACACGTCGGGTGAAGACTGAGGTCCCCCGCGTTGGTATTCTGTAGAGGCTTCAGCAACTTACCGTAGAGGCAGTCTCAGCCCAAAACGTATCGAGCTGAAGATATCGAGAAAGGTGCGTGTTGCCGTCGCCAAGTTGTAAAAGCTATGAACACATTCGGCGAAAAGTACATCAACCCGTTCACGGACTACGGCTTCAAAAGGCTGTTTGGCGAAGACCCGAGCAGAGAGTTGTTATTGGATTTCCTCAACGAATTGCTGAAGGACGAGCAAGGAGTAATCACGAGTCTGACTTACCTAAAATCGGATCGACTGGGCAGCAGTGAAGAGGACCGCAAAGCGATCTTTGACCTATACTGCGAGAACGAAGACGGCAAAAAATTCATCGTCGAACTTCAAAAGACCAAGCAGAAATTTTTCAAGGACCGGACGGTGTACTACTCGACCTTTCCGATCAGAGAGCAAGCACAAAGGGGCGCAGACTGGAATTTTGAACTGAACGCGGTCTACACCATTGCCATTCTGGATTTCGTCTTCGACGAAGACAAAGCGGAGAAGGAGAAATATCGGTACGACATTAAGTTGACCGACATCGAGACGTTCCAGGTGTTCTACGACAAGCTGACGTTCATCTACTTGGCGATGCCGAAGTTCAGCAAGCCCGTTACGGCGCTGACGTCGAAATTCGACAAGTGGATGTACGTGCTACGCAATCTGAACAAGCTCGACCGCATCCCGGACGAGCTCCGGGAAGGCATCTTCGAGCAACTTTTCGAAGTGGCCGAAATCGCCCGGTTTAGTCCCGCAGAGGTTCAAGCTTATGAAGACAGCCTGAAGTCGTACCGAGACCTGAAAAACTCGCTCGATACCGCCCGGGAGGAGGGCCGGGAAGAGGGCCGGGAGGAGGGCCTCGACACCGCACTACGCGTTCTTTTGCTGGCTAGGCAGGGCGTAAGCGTCGACGACATTTCCCGACAAACCGGCGTTAGCGTCGCGCGCGCCGTGGAGATCGTCAAGCACCTAGGCAGGGATTGACGGGAGCGCCCTACGACCCCTTCCGCCGGTAGTGTAGATTCACGCGTGAGCGTGAAGTGGCGCTCGCGGGGGGCGTCCGGACACAACGGAATGCCCCGCCCGAGTAGGACTAGATGACGCGTGAGAGGTGTCGTTACTTCCGTTGCCGCGAGTCGAGCACGATGGTGACCGGCCCGTCGTTCAGCAAACTTACCTGCATGTCGGCCCCAAACCGGCCGGTGGCGATGGGTTGCCCCAGATCGGCCGCCAGTTGGTGGATCATCCGCTCGTAGAGGGGTTCGGCGACGGCGGGCGGCGCGGCGGCCACGTACGACGGCCGGTGGCCCTTGCGCGTGTCGGCGTGGAGCGTAAATTGACTGACGAGCAAGATGCCGCCCCCCACGTCGCGCACCGAGCGGTTCATCTTGCCCGCCGCGTCGGCGAAGATGCGTAGCTGCGTGATCTTCCGGCTGAGGTACGCCACGTCGTCCGGGCCGTCGTCATGCCCAATGCCGAGCAGCACCAACAGCCCCGCACCGACCTGCCCCCGCACCACCCCGTCGATGCGCACCTCGGCGCTCTTCACCCGCTGGATCACCGTAAGCATGTGGCAAAGCTACCTTCGCGCGGGCGCGATCAATCATAGCACGAGAAAAGGGTGCCTTCCAAACCCGGAAAGCCGCACCCTGCGAGGGCGCGGCTTTCCGGGTTTCGTCACGGTTCGGGCGCGGCGTCAGGGCAGACGCACGCCTTCGTACTCGCTCGTGATGACGCGGGGGACGTTGGCACCGTAGTGCGCGTTGATCGCCGCGATGAAGCCGTTGGCGACCAGCGCGTTGCCGAAGGGCGTCAGGTGGATGCCGTCGAGCGAGAAGATACCGCCCGTAATGAAGGCACCGCTGTACGTCCGGGCGTCCGACACGGCCCCATTTACACGCTGCGTCAGAAACGCGTTCACGTCGAACAACGCCAGACCACGCGCGGTAGCTAGGGCCGCAATTTCGGCGTTGAGCGCCTGCGTGTGGGCGCGTATCTCCTCTTGTTCAGAGGGGATCAGCACCAGGTTGTCCGGAGCGGCCGACGCCGTACCGACCCCCCCGGGCAGCGCCGCCGAAGCCGGCAGCAGGATCAGGTCGTCGGCCGTGGCCTGGCGGAACTTCGGCAGGTTGGGTACGTCAAAGAGCGTCTCGTCCTCAATCACGATGGCGTTCGGGCCCACTTGAAAGCTGATCTTCGGCCGCTGAACGGCCGACGGCAACTGTTGATTGGCCTGGTCCACACCCGCGTTAAAATCGGCGTAGGCGGCGTTCAGCGCGCCGGCCTGCGCCTGGTCCAGCACTACCGCGTTGAAGGGCACCGTAGTGAAGTAAGCGGCCGACGCCACGTCGGGAATGTTACCCAGTACCCCCTCCACGCCGTTGGCGGTGATCACGTCGAGCATCTGGCCGTAGAGGGTCCGGAACGTAGCCACGTCGGTGAGTCGGTCCACGGCCGTATCGCCCCCGGCGCCGGCGTAGCCCAGCACGTCGTTGTTGCCCAGCCACGACGTGAAGAACGTGGCCTGACTCCCGGCGGCCACCTGCACGTACGAGGCCCCCGCTCCCGGCAGGGCGTCGGGCAGCAGACGCTCGAAGAAGGGGTTGAAGCCCTGCGGATTGTTGAAGCCGTAGCCGTTGGTGGCCACGTCGCGCACCTTGATGCCGGGCACGCCCAGGTTCTGCACCGTCGGCCCCTGCGCGGTGTAGCGCCGCAGCCGGACCGTGCTGCTATCGGCCCCCAGCCCGATGGCCGCGAGGCCGCTCGCGACGGGCGTCAACTGCGGCGCGCCCGTGGCCGTGAAGCCCGTCAGCGACAGGTAGCCCGAGCCGTTCTCTTCGCCGGCGTTGAAAAGCGGCTGCTCGAAGGTCTCGCCGCCGCCCACCTCTTCGAACTGCTGCGCCAGCAGGTTGGGAAAGGAGGCCTCGATGCCCGCGTTGTAGAGGCCACCGTCGGCGAAGCCCGCCGTCAGCGAGTTGCCGTAGGCCACGTAGCGGCTCAGGTCCAGTTGCGCCCCGGCCGAGGGGGCTTCAAAGTCGATTTCAGGCTCGCAAGCGGCAAAGAGGAGCGCGCCGGCCAGCAGCCAGGTGTACTTCTTCATGGTGAAAAGCAAAAAAGGTGGTGGATTAGAAACGGTAGGAGGCCGACACGCCCGGGATCACGGCCCCCAGTTGATAGCGGCCCGCCAGCACGTCGCCGGCGGTGCCGGCCGCGTCGATGTCGGCGTCGGTCTGCTCACGCTCGGCCCCGGTGATGAAGAGCAGCGACGCGTCGATCTCCACCCCGCCGATGCGGTAGCCGACCCCCAGCGATACGCCCAGGCGGTCGGCGTCCGGCGTCTCGGGCGTGAGGTAGCCGTCCTGCACGGGCGTCTGGTCGTAGTAAGCACCCGCCCGGAGCGCCAGCGCCTCCGTCGCCTTAAACTGTGCGCCCAGCCGCAGGGCCAGGGCGTCCTCGTAGGCGCGGGGCGACGAGGTGCGCGACGTCGGCAGCCCCTCCACGGTGAGCGCCTCGGTGTAGGTGAACGTGAGCGAGTCGTAGGCGCTCCAGAAGGTGAGGTTGGCGTCCACGGCCAGCAGCAATCGCTCGGTCACCTGGATGCCGAGGCCCACGCTGGCCACGGCGGGCAGCGGCAGCTCGGCGTCGAAGGTGTTGTCGGCGGGGAAGCTCGCCCGCGCCGCGCCCGGCACCCTGAAATCGGCGCTGCCCTCGTCCACGCGCATGTCGATGCGTGAGCGGTACGAGAGTCCGACCGAGACGGCGTCGACGGGCTGCACGAAGAGGCCGATGTTGAAGCCGAAGCCCCGCGCGCTGCCGTCGAGCTCAACCGTGGCGGGGTCGCCGTTCTGGGAGGCGATGGGCAGGTCGCGTTGCAGGTTCACGCCGCCGAAGGTGTAGACGAAGCCCGCCCCGATGCCCACGCGGTCCACGATGTTATAGCTGACGGTGGGCTGCACCGAGATGGCGCGCAGCGAGAGCTGTTGCAGCGCGTAGCGGCCAGCCCACTCGTCTTCCCACTGCACGGAGCTGCCGTAGGGCGTATAAACACCGATGCCGAACTTCACCTGGCTGACGGTCTCGGGCGTTGGTCCCCACACGGCGTAGGCCGCGAAGGGCGTGCCCACGGGGTTGTCGGTCCGGTAGGTGCGGTTGCTGCCGTCGGCCACGAAGGCGGTGGCCCCGAAGATGGCGCTGCCGCCGACCGTGAATCCGTTCTCGCGCAGGTGGCTCATAGCCCCGGGGTTGAAGAACAGCGCCGCCGGGTCGAGCGCCAGCCCGGTGCCGGTGTGCGCCATGCCGATCTGCTTTTGCCCTTGTAGCGACACTTGGTAGCCGCCGGCCCAGGCCGGGCCACCGAGGCCCAGGAGGGCCACGGCGTAGAGTAGACGTTTCATAAAAAATTGAAAAAGGTGGTGGTATGCGGAGGTTACTCAGCCTCCGGTAGGTCAGGACTACGACTAACGAGCGCGGTAAGTTGTTTAATGTTATCCCTTTTTTTGAGGCATCAGGCGGCTTTTAGCCCCACGCACCACCCCGCCCCCGGCCTCTGCGTATAGCGTTCTATGACACGCATGAAAGACACCACGGCCTGGGCGCTCCTCAAGGGCACCGTGCAGCGGTTTGGCGAGGCCGACCCGATCATCTACGCGGCGGCCATCGCCTTCTTCACCATCTTCTCGCTGCCGTCGATCCTGGTCATCGTCATCTCGGTGGCGAGCCTTTTTCTGGACCGCAAGGCCATCGAGGGGCAGGTTTACACGCAGTTTGAAGGGCTCATCGGCACCGAAAGCGCCGTGCAGGTCCAGTCCGTGATCGAAAACGCGGGCGCGGGCGGCTCCAGCACGATTGCCACCGTCGTCGGCGTGGCCACGCTGCTGTTCAGCGCCACGGTGATCTTCAACTTCGTGCAGAAGGCTCTCAACGCGCTGTGGGGCGTCAAAGCCAAGCCCCGGCGGGGCGTCGTCAAGTTCGGCCTCGACCGTCTCACCTCGTTCGCCATCATCGTAGGGCTGGCCTTTATGATGCTGGTCTCGCTGCTGGTCGACGCGCTGCTGAACTTTTTCCGGGACATCATCGCCGCCCACGCCACGGGCGTTGCCCCCGTCGTGATGCAGATCGCCAACCTGATGGTGTCGACGGGCGTCGCCTTCATCATCTTCGCGGCTACCTTCAAGATGCTGCCCGACGTAAAGATCCGCTGGAAGGACGTCTGGGTCGGGGCGGGCGTGACGGCAGTGCTGTTCGAGGTCGGCAAGGTGATCATCGGGCTGCTGCTGAGCAACATCGGCATCACGGCTACTTACGGCGCGGCCGGGGCGTTCGTAGGCATCCTGCTCTGGGTGTTCTACTCGTCGATCGTGGTGCTGATCGGGGCGGCCTTCACGCAGGCGTACGTCACGCAGCGCGGCCACAACATTCGCCCCACACACAACTCGGTGAAGATCGTCAGCACGGAGATCGAGATCGAGGACCACGAGGACCATAAAGAGGTAGAGCAGCGCCTCGAGAAGGCGGCTGAGGCTAAGACGACCGACGAAAAGGACCGGTAGCCCCGCCGAGACGCCGCTGGTCACCGGGCAGGCCCCGTCTTCCCCGAGGTGCGACTACTTTTGGGGGATGAGGGCGGCAAAGCAACAGTTCAGCCTCGACCACCTGCGGGTCGACGACCGGTGGCAGGGCGCGCACCTGGCCGGCTTCGGTCGGCGGGCGGCGGCGGTCGTCGTCGACCTGCTGCTGATCGTGCTGGCCTCGCAGGCGCTGGCGTACGTCGTTACGAGTGGGCTGCTCTGGTTGCTGGTGCGCCGCCGGCTGCGGCGCACGACCCGCCGCACCGCCGTACACGTGCGCCGCCACGTGCGCAAGCTCGACGGCCGACTACTCGACTACGAGATCGACGACCGGCTGCGGCGGCGCTTCCGGCGGCACATGGAGGTCTATCTACACCTGATTATTTGGGGGCCGGTGGTGGTTGCGGCGGCGCTGGTGTTGCTCGCCCTCGCCCGCCGGCTGACACCCGCCGAGGGGTGGCAAACGATGCGGGCGGGGCTGCTCACCGCCGAAGGGTGGCTCACGCGACCGTTCGTGGGGGCCGAGCGCCTGCTCGACCTGGCTACGGGCTACGCCGCCGGCTTTCTCTACTTCTCAACGCTGACCTACTACTGGCGGGGGCAGACCCCAGGCAAGCGGCTGTTCGGGATGCGCGTGGTGAAGCTCAACGGCCGCCCGCTGACGTTCTGGAACAGCGTGGAGCGCTGCATGGGCTACTCAGCGTCGTCGTTCCTGCTGCTTGGCTTTCTGCAGTAC
>JBARYS010000688.1:0-7386 GCA_049648155.1 Catalinimonas sp.
GGACACGACCACCGTCGACCTGACCGTGCGCCCCGCCGTGGTGGCCGCCATGAGCATCGACCAGCGCACGGCCTGCACGGAGCTGAACACGCTGCTGCGCGACCGCTCGGGCAACGCCTCGGGGGCCGACCGCCGGAAGTGGACGCTGCGCCCCGGCGGGCAGGAGCTGGTCTACCGCCCCACCACCGACACCATGCGCGTGGTGCTCCGCAACGACGGCGACACGCTGATGCGCGTGCCGGTCGAGTTGGTGGTCTGGAACCGCACCGACCCCACCCTGGCCTGCGCCGATACGATCCGCGACACGCTGGACATCTACCCCACGCCCCGGGCGCGGTTCACCTACGCCGCACCCGGCTGTAGCCCCGCCGACGTCCGCTTCACCTACGAGGACGTGGCCCTCGCTAACGGCGAGCGTTACGAGTGGGACTTCGGCGACGGGCGGGGCTTCAGCCGCACCGACACGAGCGACGCCACCTTCAGCGGCACGTTCGTGCACCGCTTCGAGCACTTCGACGACACCACCGTCCGGTATCCGGTGCGCCTGCGCGTGACGAACCGCTGGGGCTGCGTGAACGAATACGAGCAGGTGATCGAGGTGCAGCCGACGCTCCAGGCCGAGCTGATCGCGACCGATCCGGGCTGTCAGCCCTACGCCGTGCAGTTCGGGTTCAGGAACCTCTCGGGCGGCGCCCGCTTCTTCACGTGGGACTTCGGCGACGGCACCGGCCTGCCGAACTCCGGCGAGGCGGCTCCCCTGAAACGCTACAACCAGCCCGGCACTTACTACGTGACGGTGACCGTCTCGCACCTAGCGGACCTGAACCTCGACGCCTGCGAGCTGGTGCTGCGCGATACGGTGGTGGTGCACCCGAAGCCTGTCTTCAGCGTGGCCGTGACGCCCAACGACGCGTGCAGCGGCACGGCGCTCGAGTTCTACTACCCTGAGCGCGACCACGTGGCCTCCGTACGGTGGGTGTTCCCGAACGACACGCTGAGCGAGGCGGGACAAGAAGAGTGGACCACGACCGGCTTCGCCCCTTTCGAACGGACGTTCTATAACCTGAGCACCACCGCCATACAAGACACCGCCTGGGCCTACGCCACGTCCGACCAGGGTTGCCTCGACACGTCGTTCGTGGTGCTGCGCGTACGTCCGCAGGTGGTGGCCGGCTTCGCCCTCGACAACCGCGAGGCGTGCGGGGCGCTTGAGCTGGAGGCCCGCGACACGTCCGGACTAAGCGCCACGAATATCATCTGGACGGTGACCTACCCCGACGGCCTGACGCAGATCTTCCCGCAGCAGCGGCAGCTCAACCTGAGCCTCCAGAACCTCACCGATACCGTGCAGGTCACCTACCTGCACCTCTACGCCTGGAACGCTTCGGACCCTGACCGGCAGTGTGCCTCCGAGCGCCTCGACTCGGTGGTGATCAAGCCCGTGCCGCGCACCCGGTTCACGTACGACCCGCTGGGCTGCACCACCGGCGACGACGAGGTGCGGTTCACCTACATTTTCCGTGACGATACGACCGCCGGGCGGGAGACGTACTACTGGAACTTCGGCGACGGCCAGACCCTGATCGACACCTCCGAGACGGGCGCGCCCGTCGTGCACCGCTACCGTAACGTTACGGGGGGGCTGGTCGAGTACCCGGTAACCCTGCGCATCGTGAACGAAGCGGGTTGCGAGGTGACCCGCGAGCTGGTGGTGCCGATCCGCCCGGAGGTGGTGCCGAGCTTCGCCTTCGTGTCTGATGCCTGTGCGCCCTACGGGGTGACGTTCAACAACACGTCGGGCGACGGGGCCCGGCGGTTCACCTGGGATTTCGGCGACAACTCGCCCACCAGCTCGCTGGAAGAGCCGACGCACCTCTACCAAAACGCCGGCGTCTACACGGTCACGCTGACGGCCATCTACGACAACCTGAGCTGCCCCGTGGTCTACGAGCAGCAGTTCGAGGTGCATCCGGTGCCCGTTTCGCTGCCGAACATCACACCGGGGCTGGTGTGCAGCGGGGAGCCGTTCACGGTGCGCTACAACTACGACGTGGGGGTGCCCGTGCCCGACTCGCTGATCTGGTACCTGCCCACCGGCGACGACACGGTGCGGGTGGTGCGCACCGATACGAATGCTTTCACGTGGAACATCCGCCACGTTGGGTTCACGCAGCAGGTCTACACGGCACGCCTCGTGGCGAAGTCGGCATTCGGTTGCACCGACGAGGCCGAAGCGCAGATCGTGGTCAAGCCCGAACTGACGGCCCGGATTCTTCTGAGCGACTCGGCGGGCTGCTCGCCCCTCACGGTCACTTTCACCGACACTTCGGACGGAGCCGCCGCCCGACGCGAGTGGGCGTTCGGATACGACTTCCTGAACCCAAGGGACGGCCGCGGCAACCAACAGCGGGAGACGCGCACGTTCGTCAACCGGAGCGACACCATAATGTTGGTGCCGGTACGGATGCAGACCTACGCCGTCGACGATCCGGGCCTACGCTGCGCGCCGGTGGCGTTCGACACGATCCTGGTCTACCCCACGTCGCGCACGCGGTTTACGGCCCAGCCGCCGGCGTGCAGCAACGGCTCGGATACCTACACCTTCAACTACGTCTACGCCGGGGCGGACCTGTCGTCGCGTGAGCGATACACCTGGCGCTTCGGCCGCACGACCTTCATAGACACCTCGTACACCGGCACCCCCGTCACGCACACGTTCACGAACACGAGCGACGGACCGATCATGGTCGACGTGCGTCTGGTCATTAACAACGACGGCGTGGGGTGGAACTGCCGCGTGCCCCTCGACACCCAGATACGCGTTCTGCCCGCCCCGCAGGCCGCCTTTGCGGAGGTTACGGACGCTTGCGCGCCCTACCCAGTGCAGTTTGTGAACACTTCGAGGAGGGCCAATTACTTCGTGTGGGAGATTGAGGGCCGCGAGCCGAACACCAGCACGTTCGAGCCCTTCGTCAATTCGTTCGCCCCGAACGTGCTGTTCGACCAGCCGGGCACGTACGACGTGACGCTGAAGGCCTACTACGACGACGCCGAGAGCGGCGAGATCAGTTGCGTCGACACCTACACGCAGACCCTCCGCGTGGGCGAGGTACCGCGTCCGGACATCGGGCCGTTCGCTTCGGCGGGCTGCGCGCCGCTGGGCATCACCTTTACGAACGCCACCGACCCCGCCAGTGTGGGCAACCAGATGCGCTACGTCTGGAACTGGGGCGACGGCAACGCCAACGACACCACTGACCGGATCGAGAACGTGCAGCATGTGTTCGAAAACCCAACCAACGAGCTAGTGACGTACAACATCTCGCTGACGGCCATCAACGTGGCGACCGGCTGCGCGGCGACCATGACGCGTGCGGTGCAGGTGCGCCCCGCCGTGGTGGCCGACATCGCGCTGGCCACCCCGGGCGACTCGGCCGGCTGCAGCCCGCACCGGTTTCAGGTAAATGTGCTTAGCCCCACGCCCGAGCGCTTCGGCCTGCGGTACCTCTGGTGGTCGACCTCGCCGGACCTGGCCGACACCACCTACGCATCGCGCCTCGACGGTAGCCTCTTGTTCACGAACAACACGCAGTCGCCGGTGACGCACTGGATCTATTACAAGGTGGAGCAGCGCGGGCAGTGCAGCGCGGTCGACTCGGTGGCCGTAACGGTCTACCCTAACCCGCTGCCGCGCTTCAACGTGTCGGTCGACGGCACTTGCTCGCCGGTGACGGTGACCTTCGACCGCCGTGACGCCACGCAGGCCGACTCGGTGTTCTGGCTCATCAGCGACGGCGCGCGCGTCGACACCATCGCCGACCGGCAGGGCAACGGCCGGGCGGTCTGGGATTCGGTCTTCGTGAACGACGGCTTCGTGCCGCTGCGCTACGATGTGCAACTGCTGGTCCGCTCGCGCTTCGGTTGTGAGGCCCTTTCGTCGGCGTCGCGCTTCATCGTCAACCCCGCGATTCAGGCCGCTTTCACCGCGCCGGAGGCTGGGTGCTCGCCGTTCACGTTCACGCCGAGCAACACGTCGATCAACCCCGGCGGCACCTACCAGTGGGACCTGCCCGGCTCGGACCTCTTCTTCAGCGACGAAGAGGAGCCGACGGTGACCTACACATACAACGGGACGGGCGACACGACCTTCGTGCTGACGATGATTGCGCGGTCGGGTTTCGATAGCCGCTTCTGCAGCGATACCCTCCGCGACACGATCACGGTGTACGGCACGCCCGCCCCGAACTTCTCGGTCACCTCGCCCATCCAACTGCCGAACAGCACGGTGACGATCCAGAACCTGACGCCCGAGCGGGAGCTGTGGGAGTACGTCTGGCTGATCGGCGGCGACACGATCCGCAACGATGCCCGCGAGTTCGACTACACCTTCGAGGGACTCGATACCAACCTCACCGACTCGCTGTTCAACGTCACGCTGATCGCCTCCGGACCGGCCCCGCGCTTCTGTAGCGAGGTCGTGACCCGCCCGGTCATCATCCGCCCGGCGACTCCGATTGCCGCCTTCGAGGCCGACACCGCCGGTTGTCAGCCCGTGACGGTCACCTTCCGCAACGGGTCGCGCTACGGCCACACCTACATCTGGAGCTTCGGCGACGGCACGGTCATCCAGACCTCGTCGGTGGCCGACGTGCAGCACACTTACTTCACGCCGGGTGTCTACTCGGTGCGGCTGCGGGTGCTGGGGCTGGGCGGCGAGGACATGATGTACCGCGAGGACATCATTGAAGTCTATCAACAGCCGCGCGTGTCGTTCTCGACCTTCCCCGACCCGCCGGAGGTGCGCATTCCGACCGAGCCGCTCAACTTCATCACCTTCATCGAGTTCGAAGATCCCAGCGCGCAGTACACTTACTTGTGGGACTTCGGCGACGGCAGCCAGTCGTTCGAGCGCAACCCCGAGCACCGCTACACCGAAGAGGGCGAGTACGTCGTCTCCCTAACGGTGACCAACAAGTGGGGCTGCTCGGCCACGTACGTAGATTCGAGCGGGGCGCGGGCCGTGGTCGGCGGCGACGTGGTGATTCCGAACGCCTTCTCGCCCAGCAACGCCGGGCCGAGCAACGAGACCGTGGACTTGCTGCAAGGCGACCGCAACAACGACATCTTCTACCCGAAGGTGCTCGGCGCGCGCGAAATCGCCCTGCAGATCTACAGCCGCTGGGGCGAGCTGATCTTCGAGAGCATCGAGTTGGGCCGCGGCTGGGACGGCTACTACAAGGGCGTGCTCGTGAAGCAAGACGTCTACGTGTACCGCGTGGAGGTGAAGTTCATGGACGGCCGCCGCGAGACCTTCGTGGGAGACGTGACGCTGGTCCGGTAACAGACTTATCTCCGGGGCGGGCGTACGGCACACCGCACACCCGCCCCGGCTATTCAACAGAAAAAATCAGACATCATGAAATCTGGATTCCGGCTGCTCGTACTTAGTGTAATATTTGTTATAGAGGTACGGGCGCAAGATCCGCAGTTTTCGCAGTACTACGCCGCGCCGCTCTACCACAATCCGGCCCTGGCGGGGGGGGCATTCCGCGACCGCATCACGATGAACCACCGCGTACAGTGGCCCTCGATCCCGGGGGCGTTCGTGACGCACACCATCGGCTACGACCACTACGCCCGCAAGTACAACAGCGGCTTCGGCTTCATGGCCATGACCGACCGGGCCGGTTCGGGGGCGTTGCGCTCCACCAACCTGGCGGCGCAGTACGCTTATCAATGGTCGCTAAACCGCACCTGGGTGGCACGGGGCGGCATGCAGTTCGGCTACGGCTTCCGCAGCCTCGACTACTTCGCGCTGACCTTCGGCGACCAGGTGGACCCGCGCGGGTTCGCCAACCGCCCCACCACGACCGACCCGTCGCAGTTCGACGTCGAGAACGTGGGCTACATGGACATCGGAGCCGGGGCGCTGCTTTTCTCCCGGAAGCTCTGGTTTGGCTTCGCGGCGCACCACCTCAACACCCCAAACCAGTCGTTGGTCGAAGGTGTGTCGGTGCTGCCGGCGCGCTACACGTTCAACGCGGGGGGCGTGATCTCGCTCGAAAACCGCTTGGTGCGCCGCCGCAACGCCCGCCGCAACCAGATGCCGCAGAAGAGCATCACGCCGTCGGTACTCTACAAGTTTCAGGGTGAGTTTGACCAACTGGACGCCGGCTGTTACATCTACTATAACCCCATCGCGGTGGGTTTCTGGTACCGGGGGCTGCCCATCAAGAACTACCGCCAGGGGCTTTACAACCACGACGCCGTCGTGATGCTACTGGGCATCAAAAAGGCCAATTACCGGATCGGCTACAGCTACGACATCACCATCTCGGGGCTGGGCATGGGCACGGGCGGGGCGCACGAAATTTCGTTGGCCTACGAGTTCAACACCAAGTCGAAGCAGCGCAAGCCGCAAAAGGTGATCCCCTGTCCGAAGTTTTAGTATAACATTAATTAGACTAAAGGGGGTAAGCAACTCACGCCGGGGTTGCGAACTGGAGGCGCAGCAGGTTTTGGTAGAGGCCGTCGTCCACGAGCGCCAGCTCGTCGTGCGTGCCCGCCTCGGCGATGCGCCCCTCGTGCAGCACGTAGATGCGGTCCACGCGCCGGATGGTGGCCAGCCGGTGGGCGATGATGATGGTCGTGCGTCCCTCCATGAGCACGTCGAGCGCCTCCTGCACCAACCGCTCCGACTCGGCGTCGAGCGACGACGTGGCCTCGTCAAGCACCAGCAGGGCGGGGTCTTTCAGAATGGCCCGGGCGATGGCCACGCGCTGCCGCTGCCCGCCCGAGAGCTTCACGCCGCGCTCGCCCACCACGGTGCCCAGGCCGTCGGGGAAGCCCCGGATAAACCCCCAGGCGTTGGCCTGCTCGGCCGCGCGGATGATCTCCGCCTCGGTAGCCCCCGCGCGGCCGTAGGCGATGTTCTCGCCGATGGTGCCGCCGAACAACATCACCTCCTGCGGCACGATGCCGATGTGGCGGCGCAGCGCGGTGAGATCCCACGTCCGGGTGTCCTGCCCGCCGATCAGAATTTGCCCCCCCTGCGGGTCGTGGAAACGCATCAACAACTGAATCATGGTCGACTTGCCCGCGCCGCTGTGGCCCGCCAGCGCCACCTTTTGCCCGCGCGGCACCCGCAGCGACACGCCCCGCAGCACGGGCACGTCGGGCCGGGTGGGGTAAGCAAACTGAATCTCTTTGAAGACCACGTCGCCGTCGGGCGGCGTGGTGTTGATTCGTGCCGGCCGGTCCAGTTCCAGTTCGATCGGCATTCGGATGATCTCCATGACCCGCTCAGAGGCGCCGATGGACTTCTGTAGCTGCCCGTAGAGGTCGCCCATGCTACCCACCGCCCCGCCTATGAACATGGTGTAGACC
>JBARYS010000689.1:0-10383 GCA_049648155.1 Catalinimonas sp.
CGCCCGCCTCGTGCAGGCCAGGGCCGCCTACAAGCGCAACAAGGATCTTTTTGACCAGAAGGTGATCTCCGACGCCGAGTGGGAGCAGGCGCAGGCCGAGTTCGAGGTGGCCGAGAAAGAGGCCGCCGCCGCCGGCGAGAACGTCCGCGCCGCGCAGTTCAACGTACAGAGCGCCCGCGCCACGGTCGACGAAGCGCAGGAGAACCTGCGGCGGACGGCGCTGTTCGCACCGGTGGACGGGACCGTCTCGAAGCTCGACGTGGAGCTGGGCGAGCGCGTGGTGGGCACGTTGCAGATGGCGGGCACGGAGTTGCTGCGCATCGCCGACCTAACGCAGATGGAGGTGCGCGTCGACGTGAACGAGAACGACATCATCCGCGTGCAGGTGGGCGACACGGCCGACATCGAGGTGGACTCCTACGCCTACCGCGACAAGCAGTTCAAGGGGGTCGTGACGGCCATCGCCAACACGGCCAACGCCACGCTCACGCCCGACGCCGTCACCGAGTTCGAAGTGCGCGTGCGCATCCTGAACGACTCGTACCAAGACCTGACGAGCGGCATGGAGAAGCGTGCCTCGCCCTTCCGGCCGGGCATGACGGCCTCGGTCGACATCGTCACCGAGCGCAAGCAGGGCGTGATGGCGGTGCCGCTGGCGGCCGTGACCACGCGCGTGCCCGGCGAAAAGAAGCGGGACGACGAGGATGACGACGAGGAGAAGCAGGCCAAGAGAACAACCAACGCGGACCCCATCGAGGTGGTGTTCGTGGTGGACGAGGAGGGTAAGGTTGAGCGCCGCCCCGTCAAAATCGGCATCAGTGATTTTGAATACATCGAGATACTGTCGGGACTGAGCGGCGACGAAACCGTGGTGTCGGGGCCGTTCCGGGCGGTATCGCAAAAGCTCGACGACGGCGACGCGGTAAACGTCAAGGAGGAGGAGGACGACGACCGTGAGCCGCGCGCCATGCGCGACTGATTGACACTAACCTTCGCGGGGGGCACTCGTTGACGGTAGCAACTAACTTTCAGGAAAAGATGAAAATGCGTTGGCTACTTACCCCCTTTCTTGCTTCGATGGTGCTGCTCTACGGCTGCGTCAACGAGGCGCGCGACCGCAACGACGAGCAGGAAGAGATGGTCGTCTCGGAGTCGATTGAAGACGAGTTTACGGCGGTCGACACGGTCGACGTCGAGATCCGCGCGCTGGGCAACAACATGCGCGAGATGAGCTACGACCAAGAGCAGATCACCGTACCGGCGGGCAGCGTAGTGCGCGTAACGATGGTGAACGAGGGCGAAGACGCTTCGATGGTCCACAACGTCGTCTTCGTTGAAAAAGGCAAGATGGAGCAGATCGCCCAGGCGGGCATCCGCGCCGGCGTTGAGCAGGAGTACGTGCCCGACAACCCGGTGGTGATTGCCCACTCGGGCCTCGTGCAGCCCGGCGAAACCAAAAAATTTAGCTTCACCGCGCCCGCCGCCGGTACCTACGAGTTTGTCTGCACTTTTCCCGGCCACTGGCAGAAGATGAACGGCACCTTCACCGTAACGGCGAACGGTTAAAATCGCGCGGCGGGAAAGAGGTAAGACGCAGCCGTAGGCAAATCAGTACCTTACCCGCGCAGAATTGTTCACTCATTCGACGATGCGCTGAACAAGTCTAGTACCCATCCTTTAATCTATTTTGCTATCCGACCGCCATGCACATCGCCGTCCTCTCCCGTAACACTTCGCTCTACTCTACCCGCCGGCTGATCGAGGCCGCGCAAGAGCGAGGCCATAAGGCAGAGATCATCGACCATCTCCGCTGCGACCTGATTGCCGAGCAGAACCACCCCAGTGTCCACTACAAAGGGCGCAACCTTGACGAACTCGACGCGGTCATCCCACGCGTGGGAGCTTCGGTCACCTTTTTCGGGGCGGCCGTGGTGCGCCAATTCGAGATGATGAAGGTCTTCACGGCCGTCGAATCACAGGCACTTATCCGCTCGCGCGACAAGCTGCGCAGCCTGCAAATCCTTTCGCGCGCCGGGCTAGGACTGCCGAAGACGGTCTTCACCAACTACTCGAAGGACGTCGACTACGTGATCGAACAGGTGGGCGGCGCGCCGCTGATCGTCAAGCTGCTGGAGGGCACGCAGGGGCTGGGCGTCGTGCTGGTCGAGAATAAGAAGGCCGCCAAGTCGGTGATCGAAGCCTTCAACGGGCTTAAGGCACGGGTCATTGTGCAGGAGTTCATCAAAGAAGCCAAGGGAGCCGATATTCGGGCGTTCGTCGTTGACGGCGAGGTGGTTGGGGCAATGAAGCGACAGGCGAAGGAGGGCGAGTTCCGTTCGAACCTACACCGGGGCGGTACCGCCGAAATCATCAAGTTGAGTCGCGCCGAGCGGTCGGCCGCCGTCAAGGCCGCCGCCGCCATGGGGCTGGGCGTAGCAGGCGTCGACCTGCTGCAGTCCGCGCGGGGCCCACTGATTCTGGAAGTCAACTCGTCGCCGGGGCTGGAGGGCATCGAACGGGCCACGGGCATCAACGTCGCCGGCAAGATTGTCGAGTACCTGGAGCGCAACGCCAGCAAGAGGCGCGCGCAGCGTGACAAGATCAACGCGTAGAGGGCTTTTCTCATCGTCCGTAAGAAAGCGAAACATAACGCACGGCCGCACCGGAGTTTTTTTTACAAACGCTTCATGATGAGATGGTTATCCGAAACTCCTGGATGACCGGCGTTGTACGGCACGCACTCGGTACGTGCCCGGTACCATCCTGGGGGGGCAATTTGTAATATTTTTATTATATCATGGTAATATAAGAACGGGCGGGCGTCGCGAGAATCAACCGAAGGTAACTCATAAAGTAGATCGGGAGTATCTTAACATCAAATAAACGACACTCCTGACGTATGAACCGTACGCTACTTACGCTCTGCGTTTCTTCTACCCTCATGCTGACCGGCTGTGGGGAAGACCTGACGGAACTCTTGGGTACGGCCCCCATCTACCTGGACGAGGCCGCACCGGTGGCTACCTTCTCGCCCGAGGAAGCGCTGCAACCGTGGGAAAGCCCCGACGCCTTTGCCCCCTTTGCCCGGTACGAGGTAAAACTGTTTCGCTTCACGTATCAGACGCGCGACACCTGGGGGCACCCCGTGCGGGCGGCGGCGGCGGTGCTGGTGCCCCAGACGGAGGCAGGTGAGTTTCTGCCGCTGCTGGCGTACTTTCCGGATGCTTACCTGACGGACGCCGAGCGACCCGGCTCCGGCGACCCGGCGTCGGTCGCGCGGCGGGCGGTGCTCTTCGCGGCGGCGGGCCACGTGACCGTGGTGCCCGACTACCTGCCGGCAGGCGAGAGCACCGACTCGCTGACGCCTTACTACCACGCCAATTCGTTGGGAGCTCGTACGTACGACGCGCTGCTGACCGCCCAGGAGTTCGCCGAGCGCGAGGCGATCAACGTCGACCGCCGTCTCTTTTTGGTCGGGTGGGGGCACGGGGCGTACGCTGCCGCCGCCACGCAGCGCTTGCTAGAAACCCGTTACTCGTCAACTTTCGAGCTGAGCGCCACGGCCATCGGCGGCGGGGCGTACGACGTCTACAACACCACCCTACAGGTGGTGCGGAGCGCAGACCGACCCATCGAAAACCCGTGGGAGCACGCCTGGCGCTTCGTGGCCTACGACCGGCTCTACAACTGGAACCGTGACCTCGGCGAGGTGTTCAATGACCCGGTCGCCGTCCGGGAGGCGCTGGCGGGCGTTACGCCTGCCGCCGAGGACCGGCTGGGAAGTTTACCGTCCGAACTGTACACCGAGCGCTTTCTGAACGAGCTATTAGGTGACGGCGAAGGGGCTTACCGGCAGGCGCTGCTCGATAACAACTTGCACCGGTGGATTCCCAAGAACGATCTGCGCGTCTACCACGGCAACCTCGACCGCCGGGCTTCGCTACTCAACGCCCGCGACTTTTCCGAGCACGCACAGACCAACGGCGCGACGAACGTGACGCTTTATACGCTTGAAGGCGTGGATCACGAGACCGCCCGTACGCCCTTCGCCCTCGGGACGCTCCAGTGGTTCGGGCAGAGGCAATGAGTCGGCTACTGGTTCTTGGTCAGAAACTTTGCTTGCATCGGCAGATGGTCGCTGAGTTCGCGCATCTCTTCCGTGGAGAGCAGTAGCTGTGGCCCCACCGAGCCGGACACCAGCTCCCGCGCCATATTTCGGTTAGGCAGCAGGTGGTCGAGGCGGCGCTGGGGGTCATCGGAGGGGTGCGAGTAAACTGCCTGCCCTGCCAGTGGGTCTACTAGTTGTTGCCGACGGCCGTATTTGGCGAGCAGGGCGTCGAATTCGGGGCTGTTGGGCAGGGCGTTCAAGTCGCCGGCCACGAGCAGGTTCGCGCGGCGGTCCTCGTCGGCGAAGCGCGCCCACTGTCCCTTCAGGAATTCGATCTGGCCGACGCGCATCCCCACGTCGCGTGATTTCCGCCCGGCCTTCAGGTGCAGCCCCGTCAGCGTGAAGCGGTAGTCCGGGTTCACCAGCACATCGACGGCCATCATCCGTGTGTTGATCACGTTTTGCGTCTCGCGCGGGGCGGTGGCGGCGCTGTCGAGCACGGGCGTAGTCACGGCCTTATAGCTGTAGATCACGCCCAGCGGCACGCGGCTCATCACCACCACGTTCATGTACCAGTCGGGGCTCTCGGCGGCGGCAAAAAACCGGTAGCCCAGCTCGGGAAAGAGCGAGTCGGCCAACTTCGCGGCGTACGCGCCGCTTTCGAACTCCTGCAACACCACCACGTCGGCGTCGGCCTTCAGCAGGGCGCGAGTCAGCAACTGTGGGCGCGCGTACACCTTATCGTAGGGCGCGTCTTCGCGGCGGTTGCGGATGTACGGATCGTCGTACGGGTCCACGAAGTGCTCCACATTCCACGACAGCACCGTGAGGGTATCGCCCACGGGGTTCGTATAGTCGCGTGGCGGCGCCATACCCACCGTCTGGGCGAACGTGACCGAATGAAGGGCCAAAAACAGAAGGGGAGAGAGGAGGTGTTTCACCCGGCAAAGGTAAGCCCACGGCCCACTGCCTAGCCTGATGCACTACACCCTTCCGAAAATTGGGGCGATCAGCCGTCGGGGTCGGTATCGCACGGCACGTCATTACATATCAACGATACGACTAAAGGCACTCCACCCGGCCGCTACATCATCGCCAGCGTGCGGTTGCTGACCTTATCGCCGTACGTCTTACGGTAGTAAACCTTCTGCTCCAGCGTGTCGATGACCGGCTCGGCAAAATCGGTCTTTTCCATCTGCGAGCTGATGTTGAGGCCACCCGGCGAGAAGACGTTGATCTCCATGAGTTTGTCGCCGGCAATGTCGAGACCGACGAAGAACATGCCGTCCTGCACCAGCTTGGGGCGCACCACCTCGACGATGTCGAGCATGGCGTCGGTGATCTTGACCTTCTCGACGTGCCCGCCCGCCGAGACGTTGTTGCGGACGTCGTCGTCGGCCCCCACGCGCTTCATGGCGGCGATCTTGCCCTTGTGTTCAATGGGGCGGCCGTTCATCAGGAACAGGCGGACGTCGCCCTCGGCGGCGGCGGGTAGAAACTCCTGCGCGATCACGTAGCCGTCGCGGCTGATGGCTTCGATGATCTGGTTCAGGTTGGTGGCGTTCTCCTTCTCGATCACGAACACGCCCTGACCACCGGAGCCTTGGAGCGGCTTGAGGATCATCCGCTCGTGTTGCTCTTTAAAGAAATCGCGAATTTGCACCGGGTTGCGGGTGATGAGCGTACGCGGCCGCACCTTCTCGGGAAAGTGCTGGAAGTACATCTTGTTCACCGCGTCGGAGAGCGAGTTCGGGTCGTTCACCACGATCACCCCGTTGGCGGCAGCCAGTTGCCCGAAGATCACACCCGAAATCTGCGCCCAGGTGCGGTCGGTAGGCTCGGCGGCGGGGTCGTTGCGAAGCATCAGCACGTCGAGGTCGGCGGCCACAAGTTGATCGACCTTCGATTCGTCGCCCTGCACGGCGGTCAGATAGTTCTTTTGGTCCTTGAACTTTTTATCGGGTGCGCGGCGGGCGGTGGCCCCCATCTGCCCGCTGGGGTCGTAGCAGAGGTCGCCCACGCCGATCAGGTAGACACGGTGGCCGCGGTTGTGCATACGCATGGCGAGGAATACCGTCGTGTAGCCCGCCTTTTCGGTGAGTACGTCGTTGATGACGAAGCCAATGGTCATAGTTCGATGAGGTTAAAGACGGTCTTACCCGGCTGTTTGAGTTGTTTGAGTCTGGTTTGCGCTTCCGGTAAATCCAGGTAGCGGGGCCGGATGGGCGCTTTGTGCAGCACCCGGCGGTGAATCAATTCGCTGACGATGTCGAGGTAGTCCTCCCGAATCTTGCCGATCAGCAACGGCTCCAGCGGGTGCCCGGCCCGCAGGTAATCCAGCAGGTCGACCAGCCCTTTCAGGTAGACGGCGTCCTTGGTCAATCCTCCCCCTCGGTACACGCGCGCCGTAACTTGAAAGGCCGTAAACGGCTTGAAGCCGTAGGTCTCCCGTAGCGTACGAAAGGTCTCTGCAAAGGGTGCGTCGTCGAGCAGCATGTCGACGGCGATCACGCGGGCGGCCAGTTTGCGCAGCCGCCGGGCGGTCAGGCCACCGACCAGGTACTCGCTGAGCACGGCCAAGCCCTCTTGAAGCTCCTCGTAGCCCGGCACGCCGCTGTAAAGTAGGTGGAGGGGTTGTGCGCGGCCGTTGTAGTAGGTCAGCACGTGGGTGCCCACCTCGTGTTGGATGAGCGCCTCGGCGCGGTGCTCGGGCACCACGTAGTTCGCGCTGATGTAAAACTGCCCCTCCGAGACCATCAGGCCGGACACGTCGTCGCGCAGGATGGCGCGCGCCTGCATCCCCTCCGTCTGGGCGGCCAAGTAATCGATCTCAGCCTGCGCCCTCGCCTGGAATTCAGTGGCGGTCAGTTTGCGAGCATCTCGGTGCGGCCGGTGGTGTTTGAGCGCCGACATCAGCCCCTTGGCCGTGTTGCGCAGCGGCTCGTCGACGCCGCCGAAGAGTTGCAGGCTGCCGTAGCGGAAGTTGGGCGTGTCGCGGTCGGCCAGTAGCGTCAGCATCCGCTCCAGCTCGCGCCGCTTGTCGCGGAACATGTCGGCCAGCGTGGGGTCTTCCACCCGTTCGATGGGAATCTGGTAGAGGCGGCGCTTCAGCGTGTCGGGGTCGACGGGCAGCAGCCGGTAGTGGAACGTGGGCGGCTTGCGGTAGTGGCCCGTGTGGAACTTCCGCCACGCCTCGCGCAGGTTCACCGGCGAGACCAGCAGCAGAAACTCGAACGCCTGCCCCACCTCGGTCAGCGCCCGGTCCACGTCACGCACCTCGTCGGTCAGCGTGCGCGGCCCCAGCGTGTGGAAGTGCACCGGCTTCTGGTTGGTCTGCACGCGCACGAAGTCGAACACCGTCCGCCGGAACGCCCGCGAGAGGGTCCGCCGCAGGTAGCGCAGCAGGTCGGGGTAGGTCTCGCCGGTCGCCGCGTCGCGGTAGAAGGGGCGCAGCGCCAGCCCCAGCGCCAGGCACGCGCGCGTCTTCCGCTCCTCACGGTCCAGCAGCGGCTTGCGGCCGGGGGCGCAGCGGTCGGTGTGTGCGCAGTTGCCCACGGTGACCTTGTGCTGCGGCAGTGACACCTCGTGCAGTGCCCGACTGAGTGTCTCGATGGTGGCGTGGATCTTCTCGGGGCCGTGCAGCTCGAAGGTGTGGGAGAGGTCGTCGTCGGCCCAGACCTCCACGAGCAAAAACGCCTGGTAGCGGTCCGAGAGCGCCTGCACCAGCGCCTTTACCCACGCGCGCACCTCGTCGTCATGCTCGCGGTCCGAGATCAGGTAGGCCGCCTCGGTGCGCACCAGCTCAGCCGTGAGGTCGTCGGTGCCCTCAGTAGGGCGGCGGTAGATGAACAGGTAGGGCAGCGGGCGGTCGAAGTGCAGCGTGCCGCCGCCGGGCAGCGCTTCGCGCCAGGGGCGGCCGTGCGCCAGCCACGCGTCGATCTTTTGGCTCAGCTCCTCGGTAGTCGTCATGCGGGGCGCAGTTCCCGGTGGCGCTCCGCTACCTCCTCGTGGGCAGCCCGTACGCCCGGCACCGTCGACCGTAGCGCCCGCAAGATCAGGTCCACCTGCGCGGGGTCGGGGCGGCCGGTCCACTCATCCATGAAGAACTTCTTGAACTCGACGGCCAGCACGCAGCTCACGCCCGGAAACTCGCGGTGAATCCAGCGCGAGAAGTGCCCGCCCCGAAACTTGACGTTCTCGCGCACGTCCAGATTGCGCCCGTTGAAGTCGAACGTCTTCAAGTCGACCATAAACTGGTCGGCCACCTGCCCCCAGCGGGCGCGGTCCAAGCTGCCGGTGCCGATGTTCACCTCGGGGTTGGCCTCGGGGTCGGCGGGCGGGGCGTCGGCCCCGTCGCGGCGGTGATTGTAGGTGTGCAGGTCGTAAACCACGAACGAGCCGAACCGCTCCTGGATGCTCTGTAGCCGGGCGCGCACAGCGTCATAAAACTGGTGGTAGCGGACCATCGACGCCTCGGCCTCCTCGTCGGGCAGGTCTTCGTAGACGTGCAGGCCCCAGGCGTCGTCGGGCGTGCGGTAGACGGCCCTCTCGGGCGGGCGGTTCAGGTCGACCTCGAAGCGCGAGTGGTGCCCAACGATGCGCGTGTCGCCCACGGCTACCCAGGTGCCGGTGAAGGGGTCCTCCTCGCGGAGGCGGCCGGGTTCGTCGAGGTGCAGGTAGGGGTGAAGCGATTCGCGGACGGCGTGGCCGTCGTGCACGGCGGTGGCAACCAGCGGCCCCAAGTCGCCGGAGATAGTAAAGAAGTCGGACACGGTGTACGAAGGTTGGGTGTACCCCTTCGTACGGGACCGGTGGGGGCGGGTTCTTCGGGCGGCGTGAAGCCTTTCAACCCCACCGTGCCGAAGAGCACCGCGACGCGAAAATCTCCCTCAAGTGAAGACATGGAGTCCCTGTGTTCCAGGTGGCAAGGGCGCGAACGTCCACGAACGTCCAGCGGTGTGTGCGCCGCACGAAGCTAGGTCAACACGACCTAGCACGGCGGTCAGCATAAAGTGGCAAAAAGAAACGCTTTGATCACGGTGCCGGCGTTGCAGGCAATGCCGACAATTGACTTTCTTTGGAAAAAAAGTGCTCTAACCCCGTCGACACTAATAACCAATAATCAGGCTATCTTTCCAATAGCTGAAATTAGCTAACGCACGTAGAGGCTTCCTTTAACTTCAGTATTCTGAGGCCGGGCAAGCGTTCGGTGACTGGGCTTAGGTATTTCTCAGTTATTGCTCTTTTTTATGAAATAACGCCCGGCGTGCCACCGTGAGAGGCACCTATAACAACACCACGATAAATTAGATCATTACATCAGTCTCACTTTTACAAAATAGGACTTATAATATCGTAAGTCAGTGCATTTTCAGTGTCATTGAATTTATACATCAAGATTCCCTTGGGTGTTATTTGAGATGTGTTTGTAGAATATTTGCCGGTGGGCAAAAGAATCTCTCCAATTATCGAAAGAGTCTCACTCAAAACAATTATGGAGGAACCTCCCTTATTGTCGTCTTTCTGCCCGTGATTTATTAACCGATAGTATAAGTTTCTGTTTTGGTCGTACAGTATGTCTTCATAAGAGGGTGATTGACTGTAATGCAAAAATATAGTTTCAGCCCCCGCCTCGCGAGGGATTAAGTCGAAAGGATTTCGGATGTAGTTACTTTTAGCATTGTACACTTGTGTGACTTTGTTTGTTTCTACATTGATTTCTATCAAATCATGAATCCTTCTGAATGAGAAAATATCTTTAGGGCAACCATCGCAATTGAGAAAATATCTTTAGGGCAACCATCGCAATAGGATATCTGAAAGTCATTGGCAAAATATCGTTCTTTGTCGAATAATTCGCCCGGTTAAACGCCAAAAAAGAAGTAACTGATTCTTTGTCTATATTATACAATATTTTGTAAGGATGCTTATATGCCCTGACATCTGCGTTTAAACTAAAGGGTGGATATGTTCTTAGCAGAAGTTCCTTCTTCTTTGGATTATACGTAATCCTATCGCCATAATTTTGAAAGCACTCAATTGACTGTGCTCCGTCAATATTAGACAACGCGTCGTTGACGAAATATTTGTTCACAATGTTTGACGCGCTATCTATAAGATAGATGGCATAATCACTCTTAGAGAAAAGAAAGATAGAGTCAAAATTATGAAAGTGAAATTGAGTGACTTCTCCTACCCCATTAGGTCCGTCTAGATGTAGATTTACTCTCTTGAAATAGTGTCCACTAGATGATTCAAAGATTTCAATCTTATTG
>JBARYS010000690.1:0-3072 GCA_049648155.1 Catalinimonas sp.
ACGATGCGGTGCCCCGCCCACGCCCAGAGGGTTTCGAGCGGAGCCACGGCACGGCTCACCACAAAGTCGTACTCGTCGTCTACCCGCTCGGCCCGTGCGTGCGCCCAAGTCACGTTTTTCAGCTCAAGCGCCTCGGCCACTGCCGCAACGACCTTGATCTTCTTACCGATGGAGTCGACCAGGTGAAAGCGCGCTTCGGGGAAGAGGATCGCCAGCGGCACGCCCGGAAAGCCGCCGCCCGTGCCCACGTCGAGCACCTGCGTGAAGGGCCGCAGCTCAACGTACTTGCCGATGGCCAGTGAGTGCAGCACGTGGTGTAAGTAGAGCTGGTCGATGTCCCTGCGCGAGACGACGTTGATCTTGGCGTTCCAGTCGCGGTAGAGCGCGTCGAGTTGCGCGAACCGGTCACGCTGGCTTTCGGTCAGGTCCGGAAAATACTTGAGGATCAGGTCCATGGCGTGCGGAAAGGTGCTCCAAAGCTACGCCGCCCCGCCCCGGTGGGTTCAGAGGCGCACTCTTCCGCGCGTGCCGACGAGCGAGGCCACTTGGCGAACGTCACTCATCGTCTATTCGCGTTATAGATTTTGACGATTCAGTTCGCGTACGGCGTAGTCGGCGGCGCGAGCGGTCAGCGCCATGTAGGTCAGCGAGGGGTTCTGGCAACCCGACGAAGCCATGGCCGCGCCGTCGGTCACGAACACGTTGGGGACTTCCCACACCTGATTGTGCGCGTTGAGCACCGACGTCTTCGGATCACGGCCCATGCGAGCGGTGCCCATCTCGTGGATGGACGCACCGGGGTAGGAGCCCTGGTCGTAGGTACCCACGTTCTTCATGCCGGCGGCTTCGAGCATCTCGGCGGCGTCGGTCGCCATGTCCTTGCGCATCAGCCGCTCGTTCTCTTTGAAGCCGACGTCGAACGCGACCGTCGGCATGCCCCACTTGTCGAGTTTATCGCGGTTCAGGTACATGCGGTTGTCGGCGTAGGGTAGGCACTCGCCGAACGAGACGCACCCGAAGCGCCACGGCCCCGGCGTGGCGGCGGCGGTCTTCAGCTCCGCCCCGAAGTCGATCTCGGCCACCGCCGCTTGCCAGTTCTTGCGGCTGGCCCCGCCCTGGTAGCCGAAGCCCCGCAGGTACTCGCGCTTGTCGTCACCGACGTTGCGGAAGCGGGGGATGTAGATGCCGTTGGCGCGGCGGCCGTAGTAGTGCTGGTCTTCGAAGCCCTCCCAGTCGCCGTAGGCCCCGACGCGGAAGTGGTGGTCCATCAGGTTGCGCCCCACCTGGTCGTGGTCGTTGCCCAGCCCGTTCGGGAAGGCGTCGGAGCGAGAGTTGAGCAGCAGGTACGCCGACCAGACGGTCGAGGCGTTCACAAAGACGATCCGCGCGGCAAAGTCGATGGTCTCCTGCGTCTGCGCGTCGATCACCCGCACGCCCGTAGCCCGCTTCCGGTCTTTGTCGTAGAGAATCTCCGAGGCGATGGAATGGGGCCGCAGCGTCAGGTTGCCCGTCTTGACGGCCCAGGGCAGCGTGCCCGACTGCGTGCTGAAGTAAGCGCCGTACGGGCAGCCCCGGCTGCAGTGGTTGCGGTACTGACACTGCGCGCGGCCGTTGTGCGAGCGCGTCAGGTTCGCCACCCGCCCGATGATCATCTTCCGCCCGCCGAAGTTGCCCTCAATGCCCTTCTTCACCTCCCGCTCCACGCAGTTCATCTCCATTGGGGGGAGAAACTGACCGTCGGGTAGCTGCGGCAGTCCGTCCCGTGAGCCGCTGATGCCGGCGTGCTGCTCCACGTAGTCGTACCACGGGGCGAGGTCCTCGTAGCGGATGGGCCAGTCGACGCCGATGCCCTCCTTATGGTTGGCTTCGAAGTCCATTGGGCTGAAGCGGTAACTCTGCCGCCCCCACATGATCGAGCGCCCCCCCACGATGTTCGGGCGAATCCAGTCGAAGCGCTGCTCTTCCGTGTACTCGTGGTCCAGGTCGTTGAACCAGTAGCTTGCGTTGGTCTCCTGATAGGGGTACTCACGCGTCAGGAACGGGTGCGTCCGCTTCTGTTCGAGCGTCAGGCGACCCCGGTGTTTGATCTCCCAGGGGCGCTTCATGGCCGTCTCGTAGCCTTTGATGTGCTCCAGGTTGTGGCCCCGGTCGAGCATCAGCACCTTCAGGCCTTTCTCGGTGAGCTCTTTGGCGGCCCAGCCGCCGCTGATGCCAGAGCCGACCACGATGGCGTCGTACGTATTTTCGGCGGTCGCTTTCAAATTCAGATTCATGGGTGGTAGAGTGAGCCGCCCGGCCCGACGGGCGGCGTGAGTAGATCAGGAAGCCCAGGCGCGCTGGTCGGGTTCCATCGGCAGGCAACCTTCGTAGCGGCCCGGCACGTGCACATATTCCAGCACTTGTGTGGCCCCGATCTCGGAGGTAAAGTACCCCAGCAGCGTCAACTCCTTGGCCAGGAGGAAGAATGTCCGCTCGCTTTCGTCTTCGGCCTCGACCATCGTGCGCAGCACTTCGGCCCTTTGCTCGGCAGATGCCGCCGCGAACGTCCGGCCGAATCGCTCCTCGCTGCGGGTGTCGAGGGTGTTCAGACCCCGCTGAAACAGCTCGCGGTCTTCCTGCGGGTAACACTCTTCCAGCATCATCGGGATGAACGCGGGCACCCCGGCGGCCTTCGCACCCGGCGTGTCGGTAGTGGGCACGATGGTCTCGGCCAGTTCGGCGGTCGTTTGAAGCTGCGCGTCGGTCAGGATGCCGTTGACCACGGCGGGGGCGGTCTTGGTATCGCAGCCACCCATCAGGTAACCGAGGGCCGGGGCGGAGAGCGCGCCACCCATCAGGGCGGTCACACGGGCAAGCGCTTCACGTCGTTGCAAGAATGTGGTGGGTTGGTGTAAGTGGCTTGGCAAGTTACTTCCCGCCCCGAGGATAACCAAAAACAAGCACTCACTGATTCTCGGCGTGTTGCTCTGCTGTGTTGCGTAGCCAATCGTTCACGTCAGCCTCGAATGCCTGAAAGGCGGTAAGTGTGCGCAGGTGCGAAAAATCTTGCGTGTATTCAGCAATCAGCTGTAC
>JBARYS010000691.1:0-2280 GCA_049648155.1 Catalinimonas sp.
GCCCATCACGTGCTCAGCCACGGCGTCGCGGTTGCCCTCGGCGGCGTTGAACAGGTATATCCCCCGCTCGCGGGCGGCCGCCACGTCGATCTTGTCCAGCCCCGCCCCGGCACGACCGATGAACTGCAGCTTACTCGCCCGCAGCAGAAACACCTCGTCGACGCGCGTCTTGCTCCTCACGATGAGGCCGTCGTAATCGGCAATCGCCTCCAGAATCTGCGCGCGCGTCCACTCCGGACGGTAATCACCGCGCACGTCGATCTCGGCCAGCAGGGGCACCAACGTCGGGTGTGCGTCGTCGATGATGAGGCAGTTCATGTGGCGGTTGGGTTTTGGCAGTTGGGTTTTGGCGGTTGGCGGTTGGGTTTTAGCTTTTGGCTTGATTCCCGCCTCCGGCTTCACGGGTGCACGCGGCGGCATCGCATCGAGCTGACCAGGTGAGTCGCCGTGAAAAGAGGGCCGGACCGGCTGCGCCCCAAAAGCCAGCACCCAACCGCTACAACTGGTACATCTGGTGCGCCACCGCGAAGTAGACGCCCAAACCGAGCAGATCGTTGGCCGTGGTGATAAAAGGGCCCGAGGCGAGGGCGGGGTTGATGCCGAAGTGTTCGAGCACGAGCGGGGTGATGGTGCCCATCAGCGAGGCCAGCAGCACCACGGCGAACAGGGCCACGCCCACCACTACGGCCAGCCGGAACGACTCGCCGATGTAGACGAAGCCGAATACGGTCATCGAGATGACCAGCGCGTTGATCAGCGCCACGCCGACTACCTTGAGCATCCGTGCCGCCAGCGCCTCGCTCAGTGCCGACTTGTTGGCCAGGCTCTGCACTACCACCGTCGACGACTGGATGCCGACGTTGCCGCCGGTGGCCGTGACAAGGGGGATGAAGAAGGCCATGGCCGGGATGATGGCCAGGTCGTCTTCGAACAGGCCGATAAAACGCGCGCCGAGCAGGCCGCCCATCATGCCGATCATGAGCCAAGGTAGCCGCGAGCGGGCCATCGACCAGACGCTGTCGGGATCCTCGGCATTCTCGGTGATGCCCGACATGATCTGCTGGTCCTTCTCGGCCTGCTCGGTGATCACGTCCACGATGTCGTCGATGGTGATGCGTCCCAGCAGCCGCCCCTGCACGTTGACCACCGGAATGGCCTCCAGGTCGTAGCGGCGCATGATCTCGGCCACCTCCTCGGCGTGGCGGTACGACTCGACGGTCACCACGTCGGGCTCGTAGACGTCGGCTACGGGCGTGCGGTCGTGGGCCAGCAGCAGGCGCTTCAGCGAGACGCGCCCCAGCAGCTTGCCGCCGTCGTCGACCACGTAGACCGAGTAGAGGCGCTCGACCTCCTCGGCCTGGCGGCGGATCTCCTCGATGCACTGCTTCACGTCCCAGTTCACGTTGCACTTGACGAGCTCCTTGGCCATCAGGCCACCGGCGTGATCCTCCTCGTAGCGCAGCAGGTCGAGCACGTCGTGGGCCACCTGCGCGTCCTGAATGTGGGCGATGATCTCCTCGCGCACCTGGATGGGCTGCTCGTTGAGGATGTCGGCGGCGTCGTCCGAGTCGATGTGGTACATGTACTCGGCCAGCTCGGCGGGCGTAAAGCTCTTCAGGAAGCGGCGGCGCGTCTCGGGCTCGACGTTCGTCAGGATGTCGGCCGACAGGTCGCGGTCCAGGTGGTCAACCACAAACTTGGCCTCCTCGGTATCCAACTCGTCGAGCACGGCCGAGATGTCGGCGGGGTGCAGGGGTTGCAACCGTTCGCGGACGGCCGGGGCGTCGCGCGCCTCCACGGCCGCCTCGATCTCGTCGAGAAAGGCGCGGGTCAGCTCGAAGCCGGCGTAGTTGTCCGTGCTGGGGGTAGTCCGGGCTTCGGGGTCATTCATCGGCGGCAAAAGTAGGCAGGTCGCCGCGAGATACCGCCCCCGCGCGCAACTTCGGCGGCTACCTTTACCACTTGCGCCTCTACCTCTACCCCCACCGCCTGTGCCTGCGCGAGCCGTTTACCGTATCGCACGGCACGCGCACGCACCAAGAGACACTGATCGTCGAGCTGCGCGACGGCGCGACGGTGGGCCTGGGCGAAGCCCCGGCGATCTTTTATTATGGTGTGACCGTCGCCGACATGCAGCGGCGGCTCACGGACCTCCGCGCCGAGATCGAAGCGGCCGCCCTCCTCCCACCCGACGCGTTCGCGGCGCGGCTGCGGCCCCACCTCCACGAGCTGCCCTTCGCGCTGGCCGCGCTCGACACCGCCCGCCACGACCTGGAAGCC
>JBARYS010000692.1:0-17355 GCA_049648155.1 Catalinimonas sp.
CTCAGCGTGTGGCGCAGGTCCATCACCCGGAAGGGCACCTCGGCCCGGTCGGCGATAAGTTGCGCCTGCTCCAGTTCGACGGCGTGCCGCTGGCCGTAGTGGAAGCCGAGTGCCTCCACCCGCTCGAAGCGAGCCTTGGCCCAGTAGAGGCAGGTGGTAGAGTCCTGCCCGCCGGAAAAAAGCACCAGCGCGGACGATTGCGGTTGAGAAGCCATACGGAAGCGTTGTGGGGACCGCCGCACGGCGGAACTTTGCCGAAAGTAACCGGCTGCCGCCCGCCGCGCAACTTATTCTTCGCGTCGCGTATCTAACGGCCATCAAACCCTCCGCACCATGTCAACCCCCGTCGATCCGAAACTCGCCGAGCGCGTGGCTCAACTCCGCCGCGAGGCCGTCGACCACACCGAGCGCGCCCTCGCTTACATGTCCGAACTGGGCGTGAAGCCCGAGGGGCGCTTCGGCCTCTTCCTGCCGCCCGACGTGCGCCGGCGCGAGATCCACCGCCTTCCCTACCCGCACGCCGTCCGCCAGGTGGTGCGCTACGAGACCGAACCCGGCGAGTTCACCGCCCTCTGCCCCTTCTCGGGCCTGCCCGACAGCGGCGTGGTGCGCGTCGAGTACGTCCCCGGCTCGCACATCCTGGAGCTGAAGAGCCTGAAATATTATCTCGTCTCGTGGCGGCAGATCGGCGCCGCGCAAGAGGACGTCACCGCGATCATGTACCAGGATCTCCGGGCGCAGCTCGCAGACGCCCACTACCTGCGCCTCGAAACGGTCTACACCGTGCGGGGCGGCATCAACACCTCTTGTCACGTCGACAGCCGCGAGCAGGCTTAATCACTCCCCTTGAGTTACGGCGCATTATTCCACTTCGCAGGGTTCCGTCCGTACGACGCCGAAGGACCGCGTGGGCTACGCGTGGACGACCGTTCAGCGGTGGCCGCAGCAGTTGGCCACCACGTGCACCTGGAACTTGCTGGTACCGCAACCCCCACCCTTAAAAACGGATACCTCCCGCTGCCGGAAAGCACCGTGACGGCTTTCGTGGCGAAGCGGAAGGTATGATCCCCGCTGCCCAAACGTGGGCAAAGGATGTTTGAGCGGGTCGCGGCGTACGGATCAGTGGGAAGTCTTGGCGAGGTGCTTGTTGCGCTTCTTCTGACGCTGCTCTTTCTTGTGATCTTCGGCGAAGGCCGCGATGCGCGACGACGGCCGGGCGGCGGGGGCGGCTTCGGCCTTCTCACCCTTCTTTTTCTTCTTGTCCTCTTTGTCTCCCTTTTCGGAGCCGTCCGACAGCGTGGCGGCCCGTTCCTGGGCCGGTGCGGTGGTGCTGGAAGAGGCGGCGACCGGCAGGGTAGTTGAGGCAGCGAGGAGTATGGCGAAGACAGTGGTTAGCGTTTTCATGTTTCAAAGATGTACGTTCAGGTGCACCCTTGCCCGCCCTTCTGCCCCGGCAGCGCTCGGCGTACCATTTTCAAGTATCTTTAATGTTATCAACGCCTTCGTTCCCTCCCCGCTGGATCGCTAACGCGATGAGGATCACCAGCATACAGCCGATCAGATTGTACCAGAGGAAGCTGATGTCGGTCAGTAAGAAACAGGCGAAGACTAGCCCCTCGGCGAGCAGCGCGGCGATAAAGACGGCCGTTCCTTGCACCCGGCGGACGAAGAAGGCCGTGATGAAAATGCCCAGTACGGCCCCGTAGAAGAGCGATCCGAGCTGATTGACGGCCTCCAGCAGGTTTCCCAGCCGGCTCGCGAACATGGCTATCAGGATGGCGTACAGCCCCCAGCCGACGGTGATCCAGCGGGAGGCACTCAGGTAGTGCGCGTCGTCGCGACCGGGGCGGGCCACCCGCCGGTAGAGGTCCACCACCGTCGTCGAGGCGAGGGCGTTCAGTTCGGAGGCCGTCGACGACATCGAGGCCGAGAAGATCACGGCGATCAGCAGCCCCACGAGCCCCTCGGGCAGGTAGCGCGTCACGAAGGTCAGAAAGATGTAGTTCGTGTCGTTGGTGTCGGCGCGGGCGTCGTTCTTCAGCATCAGTGCCCCCACGCGGTCGCGGAGGGCGTCGGTGGCGGCCACGCTGCGTTGTGCCGTGGCGGTGGCGGCCTCGATCTGCGCTTCGTCGTTGGTGCGCAGGGCCGCCACCAGGTCGTTGATGCGCCCCCGCTTCGCCACGAACAGTTCGTCGTACTCGGCTTCGAGGGCGGCCAGCTCCTCGGCGTGGGGGCTCTGTTCGAGGCGCTCCACCTCGGTCACGTTGAAGAAGACGGGCGGCCGCTCGAATTGGTAAAAGACGAACAGGATGGCCCCGACGAAAAGGATGAAAAATTGCAGCGGAATCTTCACCACACCGTTGAAGAGCAGCCCCAACCGGCTCTGCCCTACGGAGCGCCCCGACAAGTAACGCCCCACCTGCGACTGGTCGGTACCGAAGTAAGAAAGCGAGAGGAAAAAGCCGCCCAGCAGCCCCGACCAGAGCGTGTAGCGGTCGTTCAGGTCAAACGTGGCGTCGAACGTCCGCAGCCGGTCGAGCTTCCCGGCCACCCGCACGGCCTCACCGAACGAGACGTCCTCGGGCAGCAGCCGCGCCATGATCACGAACGCCACCACCATACCGACCAGGATCACCGCCATCTGCTGCTTCTGCGTCTGACTGACGGCCGCCGACCCACCCGAGACGGTGTAGATGATCACCAGCCCACCGATCAGCAGGTTTGACCAGACGATGTTCCACCCCAGCAGCGTCGACAAAATCAGCGAGGGCGCGTAGATCGTCAGGCCCGCCGCCAGGCCACGTTGCAGCAGAAAGAGCCCGGCGGCCAGGCCGCGTGTCTTCAGGTCGAAGCGCCCCTCCAGGTATTCGTAGGCGGTGTAGACGTTCAGCTTGTGGTAGATCGGCAGGAACACGGCACAGAGCACGATCATGGCCAGCGGCAGCCCGAAGTAGAACTGCACGAAGCGCATACCGTCGGCGTAGGCCAGCCCGGGGGCCGAAAGAAAGGTGATCGCGCTCGCCTGGGTGGCCATGACCGACAGCCCCACCACGTACCAGGGCATGGAGCGGCCGGCCAGCAGGTAGTCGTTGATGTCTTGCTTGCCGCGCGTTTTCCAGACGCCGTAGGCAACGATGAAACTCAGCGTGCCGGACAGCACAAGCCAGTCGAAAGTCCCCATCGGCTCAGTCGAAGTAGCGCGTGAACCAGTAAAAGAAGCCGATCAGGGCGGCCAGTTGAATCACCACGGCGGCGTACCACTGGTTCCAAGTGCGGAAAAGAGGGGGGCGGTGGTCCGGCTCGTCGATCATGGGGGTGGCAGTTGGCGGTGCTTCGCCCCGGGAAGGTACGAGGAGCTATAGAAGCGCCGCCGCAAAAAGAAGATCCGCAGGGGCCCGACGCCCCGTACGTACGCCGTATCGCCTCGGGCATCGTGATCATGCCGGTACGTGGGCGCTACATTCGTACGGAAAACGCTTTTTCAGGTCTACGGTCCGCGGGCGTATCCCCGGTAGAAACATACGCTCGTCTCGTTTCTAACGCTACAGATCGAGATACTCCTTTCGCAACATTACAGCAACCCCAGGACGACTTCTAAAATCGGGTATTTTTGCCTTTTAAACCTTTATAAAACATTATTAAAATTCATTTTTTATCAATTAATCGAAAATATTGGATGGTAGGTGACGCACGGGGCTTTTATACATTTGGACGAGCGTTTATCCAGTGTGCTCGACGAGAAAACCCGACCTAATCTCGTTTAAGGCCAATGGTATCGGTTTCCTTACGGCCGCTCCGTCCGGCTGCACTCCGTCGCTGAGCGTATTCCTGTTAAGTTTATCATATTGGCAATGAGTACGTTACCAATACTGTCCACCATAAGTAGCTTCAGATAATCACCAGGAACACCTCTTCCTACCTCTACTGATTCACCTACCGCTCCTTACCGACTCTGCTTTGCTTACTTCCGGTATACTCTACCAACTGCCGTCGCTTGCCGGCTTCTTTCGTCGGCCTCTGCTCCTCCTCTTCCCTTGGTGTTTGGCGCTGCTGGGCGCGACGCCCTTGCGGGCGCAGTCCTGTGGCCCTGAACTCGATGAGATCGTCGTTGAACCACCGGTCTGCGTCGATCAGCCGGTTACTTTCCGCAACACCTCCCCCAAAGGAGGCGGCGTTGCATACGCCTGGAAGTGGGGCGACGGCGAGTCTACCGCCACTAATGCCGAATCGGTCGAATACACTTTCACGGAGGCAGGACCCCGCATCATCTGGCTGGTCCGGACCGTGGGTGCGTGCCGCGACTCGGTTGCGGCGGTCATTGAGGTTGCCCCGCTCGTGCTCCGCCCGCGTGTCACCGAGCAGACGGCCTGCGCGCAGACGCCCATCACCTTACGCGTGCTGAACGCCGAACCGGGCGTGACCTACCGGTGGGATTTTCGTGATCCCCGCTCCGGCGACCGCAACACCGCTACCGGCACGGTGGTGACGCACGCGTTCAGCCCCGCCCTGTCGGGTCGCGACACTACCTACCGGGTCAGCGTGTCGGCTGTGCCCGACAACGGTTGTGATGAGCGGACCTCGCAGGCGATCGTTAACATCCTGGCGACGCCCAACGTCACCGTGACGGCCCCCGGTGGGTTCGACGCCTGCCTGCCGCTGGGCAGCACCGCCCCCCCCGACCGGCGCTTCTCTTTCGTGGGCACCACCACCAACGCCACCCGTCTGGTCTGGTTCTGGGGCGACGGCTCCGAAAACGACACGACGCTGCCGGGGCAGACCGTGGCTCACCGCTATGCACTAGGGAGCTATCCGCTGCGCGTGGAGGCCACCAACGCGGAGAGCGGCTGCACGGGGCGTTTCGAGCGTGAGGTAGCCTACGAAAACCGGGCACCCGCCAACGTGGTCTTGGGCGCGGTGGGAGGTTCGCTGCAAGTCTGCGACGGCGAGACGTTCGAGGTTGAAGTTGCCGGCGACAACGCTACGCGCTTCGTCATCGACTGGGGCGACGGCACCACCACCCGGGCCACCACGGCGGGCACCTACAGCCACACGTACGGCCTCACTGACGCCGAGGCTTGCGGAGCGCCCGCTGCCGGCTACGAGCGCACGGTCAGCCTGAGCGCGGAGAACAACTGTTACGCCGACAACTCGCGGAGCCTGACGTACCAACTCAGGGTGCGCCCCCGCCCCAATTTCCGGCTCTCTGCCCCGGTATGCGCCGAAGGGGGCACCACGGCGCTCTCCTTCACCAACCTCTCTTGCCCACGCGCGCCGTACGGCGACGCCATCACCGAGTACCGCTGGGACTTTGACGACGGCACCGCCGAGGTGACCCAGGCAGGTACCGAGACGCAGGTCACACACACGTATGCCGCCCCGGGCGTGTACAACGTCACCCTGACCGCCCAGAACGACGACTGCGGCAGCATCACCACTACCAAGCGTGTGGTCGTCGACGGTGACCCTGGTTTTGTGCTGCGGGCGCTCAACGTGGCGACTTTCTTCACGACGCGCAACGGCACGGACTGCGGCGCGGCCGAAATCCCCTTCTTGAACCCCGAGCCCAACCCTAGTTTTCCGGAAGCCGCCTATTGTGCGGGCAACGCTACCCTCTTTCTGGAGGCGGTTCCGCAAGATTCCGGCAGCGCCGGAATAGAGTACAACTGGACCGTACAGAGGGCCGACGGCGAGGACGGAGGCTTCTCTTTCCGCTCTACCAACGGGGAGTTCTCGCGCTTTCCCGCCGACTTTCTCAGCTTTAATGAGTCCGGCGAGTACATCATCACCGCCCGGGGCACGAACGTGTGCGGCACGGGCGAGCAGTGCATCCGGGTGTTGATCTACGATCAGCCCATCGTCGAGATTTCGGGTATTCCCGCTGCCGTCTGCGGACCAGCACGGGTGGGGGTGCAGGTAGACTCTATCGAGAACTTTGAAGACTTTATTTGGGAGTTTGAGGCGCTCGACGGCTCGCCCACGCCCGACTGGCCGACCAACACCAACACGCTTCTGCTTGACTCCATCGACCTGGAACCGGGGCGGTACAGCCTCTCGCTGACGGCCGTGGGCACCTGTAAGAACGCGGTGGCGACCCTGACCGTCGAAGTGTTGCCGCCGCCGGTGGCGGAAGCGCTGGCCGACACGCTGCGGGCGTGTGGTGACGAGCCGATATTCCTGAGGGCTGCAACCTCCACGCTCCCCTACCGGTACACGTGGCGGAGCCTCGACGGCGGTGCGGAACCCAACGATCCGGACAACCGGGTGGCTGAGGTAGTCAACATTACGCCGGGCACCTACCGGTACGAACTGCGCGTTTCGGTCAGCGACAGCGCCACCTACGACTGCGCCTCGCTCGATACCGTCGTGGCCGTGGTGAGCGCGCAGCCGGTGGTTGAGTCGCTGGGCGATCCGCTGTCGCTGTGCCAGGGCGATCCGCCCGTAACGATTGCGCCCGTGGTGTCGAACGCGGTGGCGGGCGGCAGCGGCACGTGGAAGGGCTTCCGATTTACGGCGAGCGGTGCGATAGAGGCACTGCCCGCCACCATCTTCGACGCAGGGATCTTTACGCCCAGCGTGGGGGGAGCATTCTTCGTGCGCTACGTCTTTGCAAACCCCGCCGGGTGTGTCGATTCACTCGACTTGAACGTGAACGTCGTGCCCCGCCCGGGGGTCTCCATCGACCCGCCGCTGACGTACTGCCGGATCGACCCGACGACGATGCTCACCGTCAGCATCGACGACGAGGTGACCGGCACGGGGACGTGGGACGACTCAGTGCCCGGGGTTAGCGAGGACGGCACCTTCGACCCGTCTGCCGCCGGCGCGGGCGACATCAACCTCACTTACACCTTCACGCCGGCCGGCTCCTCGTGCGCGTTCAGATATGACTTCGTCATCTCGGTTGTTGACCCGGGCACCGATCCGCTGGGAAGCGTCAACAAAGACACCGTTTGCGCGAGCGCCCCGGGGCCGATCCTGCCGCCCGCTACCCCCTCGACGGGCACCTGGCTGGACGCCGACGGCCAGACCGTTGACCTCGACGACCCGCTGATGGGCATCAACCCGGCCAACGACTCAACGTTTTTCTTCGAATACGTGCTGGCGGCGGGCTCCAACTGTGAGATCCGCGACACGTTCGAGCTGAGAGTCAAGCCCTCGCCGGTGGTCGAGATCGCCGGCCCCGACACGGTGGTGGCGTGCAGCGGTAACGTAGCGCCGCTCCTGCTGGAAGCTACGCCCCTGGGCGGCACGTGGCGGCTGGAAGACGGCACCCCCCTGCCGGGTGGCCTCTTCGACCCGAACGACTTTACGGCCGACTCGGTCTACCTGGTCCGGTACACGGTCGCGAACGCCGGCGGCTGCCCCGGCATCGGCACGGTCTACGTAGACGTGCCCGTGGTGCCCACCGCTGCATTCGAGGTCAATGACACGGCCACTTATTGCCAAGGTCTCGAAGTGACGTTCTCGGCCACGCCCGCCGCCCTGCCGAGCCGCTACGAGTGGTTCTTCGACTTCGGCGGTGATCTTTCTCAGACCCAGACCGGCCGTACCCCCCGGTACACTTACGACGCTGCGGGCACTTACCAAGTGGCGCTCGTGGTCAGCTCGCGCGCCTCAGGCTGCGCCGACACGTTGATCAGGACCATCGAGGTGATCCCGCTGCCCGCCCCTCGGTTCAGCATCGAGATCAGGAACGGCGACGTCTGCGGCGAAGCGCGTGTCTACTTCGAGAACCTGACCGACCCGAGGTCGGCGAGCTACTACGTCTGGGACTTCGGCGACGGCCGTACGTCTACCGCCCTACAGCCCGACGCCGTCTTGTTTGTAGCGGACACGGTCGACGCGCTCACGCTCTTTCCCATTTCGTTGCGGGCCGGCAGCTCGTGCGGCGAAGCTCTGTTCACCGACACCGTGCGCGTTTTTCCGCCACCCGTGGCGCGACTGCTGGCGGTGCAGGACACCATCTGTGCCAGAGCTCCGCTGCTCTTCAGCAATGCTTCGTACGGCTCCCTGTCCGACTTTACCGTCGACTGGGGCGACGGCTCACCCCCGCAAACCGTAACGGGGCTAAACACCTTCACGCACACGTTCGACTACAATGGCGACGGGGCCGACACCTCCTACGTGGTGACGCTCACGGGGAGCGGCCAGTGCGGCATCAGTGAGGACAAAGACACCGTGACGGTGACCACGAATACGCTCAACGCTTTCTTCAGCGTGCCGTCGCTGAGGGGTTGCGCGCCCTTCACGACGCAGTTCACGAGCAACCAAGTGGGCGGACGTAACGACATCACCTGGCTCTGGGGCGACGGCTCGATCACGACCGACGAGCTTGCGCCTACGCACGAGTTCACCGACGCGGGGAGCTACGACGTCCGGCTGGTGGTTCAGAACGGCTGCAACGTCGACACTTTCTCGCGCACCGTAGAGGTGCAGCCGGTACCCGAGGCCGCGTTCCAACCGTCGAGTACGCAACTCTGTCTGGGCGAGGCGCTGAGCTTCCCCAGTGCGCCGTCCGACCCGGCCCTCTCCTACCGGTGGGAGTTCGGCGACGGCACGACCAGCCAGGTGTTCCCGCCTCCCACGAAGGTGTACGCCGCCCCCGGCGTCTACAAGGTGAAGCTCACCGTGCGTAGTTCGGCGGGGTGTTCCGACGCCGACAGCGTCGAGGTGACCGTGCGGCCGCGCCCCACGGCCGCCTTCAGCGTGGTAGACGACACCGTCTGTCTGGGTACGCCGGTTGCCCTAGTGGACGGCTCGGCCGGGGCGATCAGCTACCTCTGGACGTTCGGTAACACCGGCGAGACCAGCGGCGAGGCGAGTCCGACCTTCACTTTTACGAGCGCAGGCACCTACACCGTGGGGCTGCAAGTCACCAACGGCGCGGGCTGTACGAATACGACCTCGCGGCGCGTGGTGGTGCGGCCGCGCCCCACGCCGGTCATCGACGTACTGACGCCGGCTTCGGGCTGCTCGCCGCTCACGGTGCAGTTTGCGGACGCCTCGGGCGCGCCCTTCGGCACCACCCGACGCTGGGCGTTCGACGACGGCACGACCTCTACGCTGCTCAACCCCACCCGTACGTTCACGAACACTACGGACGAGGCCCAGACCTACACGGTAACCCTCGTGCTGCGCACGCAGGCGGGCTGTGCCGACACCACCACGACCCAGGTCACGGTGCTGCCCGCGCCGGTGGCCGGCCTGGCTCCCCTCAGCCGGGTGCTCGATCAGGACAGCGCCCTGTTCACCTTCTTCAACCAGACCCAGCCCCGCCCCACCGACGCGACCGTGACTTGGCTCTGGGGCGACGGTGAGCAGACCGTCGTGCGGAATTACGACGAGCAGTTGCACCGCTACGAGGGGCCGGGCGAGTACATGGTCTCGCTGGTGGTCGCCACCGACGGCGGCTGCGCCGACACGGCCACCACGACGGTGACCGTCCGCGAGGTGGTGCCGGAGGTGGCTTTCTTTGCCGACGACACCGTCGGGTGCCCACCGTTTGCCGTGCGCTTCACCAACGAGAGCCTCTTCGGCGTCGATTACCTGTGGGACTTCGGCAACGGGCAGACCTCCGACGACGAGACGCCCCCGCCGATCACCTACACCCGCTCGGGCACCTACACGGTCTCGCTGACCGTGACCAACGGCGGCTTCACGCGGACGCTGCGCCGCGAGGCGTACGTCACGGTGACCGAGAGTCCGGTGGCGGGCTTCACCGTCAACCTGTTCGACCCCATCGTCGGGGAGCAGGCCGTGCGCTTCAGACAGGAGAGCCAGGGGGCCGAATCGTACGAGTGGAACTTCGGTGACGGCAACACATCGGACGAAGAGAGCCCCTCGCACATCTACCGGCAGGCGGGCACCTACGACGTGACGCTGACGGCCATCAACGCCGACGGGTGCGCCGATACCATCAGGCTCGAAGCGCTCATCAAGGCCCGCGACGGGCGGCAGTTCGACATCCCGAACGCCTTTACCCCGCGCGGCGGCGGGCTGGTCGACTCCGAGGGGCGCAACGACCAGTTCCGGCCCGTGCTGCAAGGCGTGGTTGACTACCGGCTGCGGATATTCAACCGCTGGGGCGTGCTCATGTTCCAGTCCACCGACCAGCAGGTCGGCTGGGACGGTTACTTCCAGGGGCAACTCTGCAACCAAGGTGTCTACATATATCAAATGAACGTCACCTTCTCGAACGGCGAGACCGTTGAGCGCACCGGCGACGTGACCCTACTCCGCTAAAAAATTGATTCCGATGAAAAGATTCGGTTTGTGGATGGTGCTCTGCGCGCTGGTGGGCACCGGGGCCGCCGCGCAGGACTACCAATTCACGCAGGCCTACGCCTCGCCACTGCACCTGAACCCAGCCATGAGCGGCTACTTCAGCCCGGCTAGCCCGGTGCGGCTCGCGGCGGTCTACCGCAACCAGTGGCCCGGCATCGCGGCGAGCTTCGAGACCATCTACGCCGCCGTCGACATGTCGTTGGTCGAAAGCGCGAGCAAGCGCCGCCGCCGGAAGGGCACAAACTTCTTTCAGACGGTCCGCCCGGTGGGCGCGGGGCTGGTGGTCAGCTCCGACCGCGCTGGTTCCGTCAACCTGCGCGCTACCCAGGTCAGCCTTCAGTACGCACTGGAGATTCCGCTGAGCGAGAGCCGCATCAACCGCTCGGCGCAGGGGGTTTACCTGCGCGTGGGCTTTCAGGGCGGCGTGGCCGGGCGCGACTTGGACTACAGCCGCCTGGTGTTCGAAGAGGATTTGCGCATCTCGGGCAGTTCGGAGACCATCACGGGGCAGTCGCGCTGGTACGCCGACCTCGCCACCGGTGCGCTGCTTTACACCAACCGCCTCTGGATCGGGGCGGCCGTGCACCACCTCACCACGCCCGACATCGCCAACACCTTCGAAGGGGCCAGCCCCCTGCCGCGCCGCGTGACGATCCACACCGGCTACGAGATTCCGCTGGAGTACACCAGCAACCGGAAGAAGCTGCGCCGCTCGGTTACGCCCGTGGCCATGTACCGGCTGCAGGGTGAGTTCAGCCAACTAGACGTAGGCATCTCCTCGTACGTCCACCCGCTCGTCTTCGGGGTGTTTTACCGCGGCATGCCGCTGCGCGAGGTGGTGCCGGGCGTGCTCAACCACGATGCGCTCGCCACGCTGCTGGGGATACAGTTCGAAAACTTCTCGTTCGCCTACAGCTACGACTTCACCATTTCGTCGCTCAGTGCCTCCACGGGCGGCGCGCACGAGCTGTCGGTCAATTACCGCGTGCCCGCGCCCAAGCGACGCTCGCGCGAGCGCCGCACGTTCCCCTGCCTACACTTCTAACGTAGGACCTGCTTGGTTTAGAAAGCGTTCAGAAAGGCGGCGATGAACGGCGAGGAGAGCAGCAGCCCGTCGAAGCGGTCCAGAAAGCCGCCGTGGCCCGGAATGGCCGTCCCGGAGTCCTTAATGGCGATGCTGCGCTTGAAGAGCGATTCCACCAAGTCGCCGTAGGTGCCGGTCACGACGATGATGACCGCGATGCAGAACCACTGCCAGGCGGGCAGGTGCCGGAAGCCGTAGGAGAGTGCGGTGGCCATGCCGACGGCCGCGACCAGCCCGCCGACGGCCCCCTCCCACGACTTTTTCGGCGAGACCCGCGCGAAGAGCTGTCGCCGCCCGAAGTTGACGCCCGCAAAGTATGCCCCCGTGTCGCTGGACCAGAGCAGGAACAGCACGCCGAGCACTACCTGATAGTCGTAGGCACCACCCGCGAAGACGGCGAAGTGCAGCAGCGCGAACGGCAGCGCCACGTAGATGATCCCCAAAAACGTGAAGGCGATGTTGGTGAAGGGCTTTTTTTCCCGCTTGTAGAGCTTGATCAGGAAGATTCCCGACACCACCGGCGGCACCACGAAGAACCAGCGCGCGCCGAACAAGCCCTGCTCCACGCCGAAGGTGAGCGTGTAGATCAGCAGCCCGCAGAAGGTGCCGTAGGTCTTCAGCGGTACGTTGCCGTCCAGCCCCAGCAGCTTGTAGAATTCGAGTTGCGCGGCGGCCATCAGCCCAAAAAAGAGCGCGAAGTAGCTCCACTCGTGCCAATAGATGGCGTTCACGATCACCACGGCCCCGATCAGGGCGGCGATGACGCGCTGCTGTAGATTCGAAAGGGCGGTGAAGCTAGTTAAAGTCGATCTCATCCTCAATCATTTTGACGGCCCGCAGCACGTGCTCGGGGGGTACGTACACCTCCTGAAATCCAAAAAGGTAGCTGGAGTCCTGTTTATTCACCACCACTGGGCTGAACCCGGCGTCTTCGAGCACCGCCCGGACGATCTCGGTGCGGTAGCTCTGTTGCGAACTGTAGACCCGATGCCAGTTTTTCATACCCGGGGGGAGACAGTCTTGCGGAAGTAAAAAAGCCCGGCGACGACCAGCCCCAGCGAGAGCGCCGAGTAGAGCAGCGGCGTGCCGTCTGAACTCTCCAGGTCAAGGTCGCTCACGCCGCTGCGGTAGAGGTAGACCATGAGCAACGTGAAGGCGTTGTTGGCAAAGTGCGCCGTGATGGGTGCCCAAAGGTTGCCCGACCAGTAGTAAAGGTACCCAAACAGCGCGCCCAGCAGCGTACGTGGCACCAGGCCGTAGGGCTGAAAGTGGAAGGCCGAGAAGATCAGCGCCACCAGCCAGATGGACACGTGCGGCCCCACTCGCCGGGCCAGTTGCGGCTGCAGTAGCCCCCGGAAGAGCAGCTCCTCGCCCAGGGCCGGCACGACGGCAATCACGACCAGGGCCAGCAGAAGCTGCCCCGGCCCCGCAAAGGTGGTCAGGTACTCGGTCAGCACGGCGCGGCTGTCTTCCTGCCCCCGTGCCCACGCCTCGACGGCGGGCGGCAGGCGGATGGCCTCGTTCCACTCGATGAAAAAAGCGTTGGCGGGCAGCGCAACGATGGTCACGGCGGCGGCCAGCAGCAGCGCCTCGGGCGGCACGGACCGGGGGCTCAGGCTCGAAACTTTCCTGCGCTCGTGCTGCTTTAGGTACAGCCACGGGGCCAGCAGGAAGATGCACGCCGCCGACACGCCCTGCACCACCAGCAGTGTCCAGCGGCCGCCGGGCATGGTTTCGGGGGCGGTCGTGATGTCGGCCACGCGGGCCACCTCCCAATCGACCAGCGGCAGCACGATCAGCATCTGTAGAACCGTGGCGGCCAGCAGCCCGAAGACGACGTAAAGGCCCAAGTAAAAAGGGGAAACCCGTGGGGTGGTGACGGATGCTGACATAAAAAAGCCCGGCGAGTGGCCGGTAAGGAGTAAATACTAAACGCGAAGCACTTTGGTTAAAATCCGCGAACTGGAGCTCGGCGAGTTTCCGCTGCTGCTCGCGCCGATGGAGGACGTGAGCGACCCGCCCTTCCGTGCCGTCTGCAAAGAACAGGGGGCCGACATGATGTACACGGAGTTTATCGCCGCCGAGGGGCTGATCCGCGACGCCGCCAAGAGTGTGCAGAAACTCGACATCTACGACGAAGAGCGGCCCATCGGCATCCAGATCTTCGGCGAAAACATCGACTCCATGCGCGAGGCGGCGGCCATCGCCGAGGCGGCCGGTCCCGAGTTGGTCGATATCAACTACGGCTGCCCCGTTAAAAAGGTCGCTTGCAAGGGGGCCGGGGCGGGCATCCTGCTCGACATCCCGAAGCTGGAGCGCATGACGGCCGAGATCGTGCAGCGCTGCACGCTGCCCGTCACGGTCAAGACGCGCTTGGGGTGGGATGCCAACTCCATCCGCATCGTCGAGGTGGCTCGCCGGTTGCAAGGCGTGGGCATCAGCGCCCTCTCGATCCACGGCCGCACGCGCGCGCAGATGTACAAGGGTGAGGCCGACTGGTCGCACATCGCCGAGGTGAAGGCGCAGGCCGACATCCACATCCCGATCTTCGGCAACGGCGACATTGACTCGCCCGAGCGGGCGCTCGACTACCGCCGCCGCTTCGGTGTGGACGGCCTGATGATCGGCCGGGCGGCCATCGGCTACCCCTGGATCTTCCGCGAGATCAAACACTACTTCCGCACCGGCGAGCACCTGCCACCGCCCGACCTGGCCGAGCGCGTGCGCGTGTGCCGACGCCACTTCGACCTGTCGCTGGCCTGGAAGGGGCCGATCCTGGGTGTGGTCGAGATGCGCCGCCACTACACGAACTACTTTCGCGGCCTGCCTCACTTCAAGCCCTACCGCACCCGCTTGGTCACGACCGACGCGCCGGCGGCCATCTTCGACACGCTCGACGAGCTCAGCGAGTTGGAGGTACCTTCGGCGATCTCCGTGGCATGATACAAACCCTCAGGGCCCGCCTGCGGCGGCACCCCGCCGTGTTGGCCTGGACGCTGCTGGTGGCGCTTTCGCTCATCTGGGGTAGCTCGTTCATCCTGATCAAAAAGGCCGTCCGCACTTACGATCCTGCCGCCCTGGGCACGCTCCGCATCATGGCGGCGGGCCTGTTTCTGCTGCCCGTCACGTCCGGAATCTTCGGCCGCCGCTACCGCCCGCACGGGGTCACGCGGCGGCAGTGGTGGTTGCTGGCCACGCTGGGGCTGACGGGCAGCCTGCTGCCCGCCGTGCTCTTCTCGGTGGCCGGGCGCTACGTCGACAGTGCCCTTTCGGGGGCGCTCAACGCCCTCACGCCGCTCTTCACGCTGGTGTTCGGCGCGCTGGCGTTCCGCCACTCCATCTCCGGGCGGGGCGTGGTGGGGCTGCTGATCGGGCTGGCCGGCACGCTGATGCTCGTGCTCAACGGCGCGGGCGGCGGCATTTCGTTCAACGCCTACGCTCTGTGCGCGGTGGCGGCCACGGTCTGCTATGGCGTCAACACGAACCTGGTGAAGCACTACTTCCACGACCTGCACCCGCTGCACATCACCTCGCTCTCGCTGCTGCTGATGCTGCCCGCCACGACGGCCTACTTCTTCGGTACGGGCGGGGCGGCCGTCGCCGCACAACCGGGCGGGGCGCTGCCGACGCTCTACGTGGTGCTGCTCGGCGTGCTGGGCACCGCCCTGGCGCTGGTCCTCTTCAACAAGCTGGTGCAGATTTCGACGGCCGTGTTCGCCAGCGCGGTGACTTACCTGATTCCGGTCGTGGCGCTGGCCTGGGGCGCGTGGGACGGCGAGACGCTCACGTCGATGCAACTGCTCGGCACGGGGGCCGTCATCGGGGGCGTGCTGTTGGTGAATCGGCGTCGCTGAGAGCCGCCGGGCGCGCTTGCCACCGCAAGGTCGCCGTCACAGGCAGGTGATCCGAGAAGTCCGGCCGGTCCGTCACCTCCCACCGCACGCACTCGAAGACCGGGTCGGTAAAGATGTTGTCGATGCGCACCAGGGGGCGGGCGCTCGGGTAAGTGAAGCCGAAGCCGGCACCACCCGCGTCGAAGGCGTCGTCGAGCCGTCCGTTCAGCCGCGCGTAGGTGTAGCTGTAGGGCGTGTCGTTCAGGTCGCCGCACACCATGACCGGATGCGGCGAGCGCTCAATTTGGGCCAGGAGCACGTCCACCTGCACACTGCGCTTCGAGAAGCCCTCCCGGAAGCGTTCGTACAGATGCTGCCACGTGTTCCGCTCCTGCTCGCTCCTGACGTTGTACGATTGCAGGTGAACGCCGAAGCAGCGCACGGTGTCGACGGGCGTAACCACGTCGGCGAAGATGATCTGGTTGGAGCCGTAGGTCTTTACCGCCACCTCGCCGGAGCGCGCGATGGGGTGGCGCGACAGGATGATCACCCCGTAGTAGTGGGGCACCTTGCCCGACCAACTGATCACGTGCGGGTGGAAGGCCACGTGCGGATACCCCGCGCGCCGCAGCTTTTCGAGCGTGTTGTAGACCTCTTCCCCGCTGAACGAATAGAACTCTTGCAGGCAGATGATGTCGGCGTCGAGCGACCGGAGCCAGTCGATCTGCGCCCCGACAACCCCCTCGTGCGTGAGCGACGGCATCGACTGCCGGTCGAACATCTTGACGTTGTAACTAACCACTTTTAGCTCCCCGGGGTCGGAGGGCGCGGCGTTTCTTAAGCCATAGGTACTGAGAGCGTACGGCACATTCAGCAGCAGCAGCGCGCCGAAAATCAGCGCCGGCCACCGTCGCCGCCGGAGCGCGTACCCCCCGACAAGCAGTACGTTCAGCGCGAGCGCGGGCACCACGAGGAAGCTGATCAACCCCGCCCCCCAGAGCGATTCGTGTGGCTGGACAAGCGGTGAAAGGTAGATCCCAGCCAGCAGCACCAGTTGGCTTAACCACCCCCACCCGTGCCCACGATTTTGCATGTTAGTTCGTCTCGGCAACCGGTCAGCCCACGATTAGTACCACCGCAGCCCCCGCCACGGCACCCGAGATGAATAGGTTCCACTCGCGCGCGGGCACCCGCCACCGGCGGATGATCACCGTCGCCAAGAGCACGAACGCGAGCACGAACAAGACCTGCCCGATCTCGACGCCCAGGTTGAACGCCAGCAGCCGCCCCACCACCGAGGTGTCGGGCGGCAGCAGGGCCCGCAGGTAATTTGAAAAGCCCAGCCCGTGGATGATCCCGAACGCCCCGGCAAGGGTGTAGCGCCCCCACGCGCGCCCGGCGTTCGCCGGACGGCGATAGACGTTCAGCAGCGCCGTGATCAGGATCGTCGCCGGAATCAGCGTCTCGATGAGCGGTGCGGACACCTCGACCACGCGGAACGTCGCCAGGGCCAGCGCCACGGAGTGCCCCACCGTGAAGGCGGTAACCAGCCAGAGCAGCGTACGCCCCTCGCGCAGCGTGTAGATCGCGCAGAGGGCCACCAAGAACAGCATGTGGTCGTACCCCTTCGGATCGAGGATGTGCCGCAGACCTAATTCTAGAAAAACACCGAATTCCGACATAGACGCGCGGTTGAAGCAGCTTCCTGAGTACGTAAACTTGTTCAGCCCGAACAAGTCTAGTTATCACCGCGAAGTTCACCCGCCGGTCAGTGCACCGCAAGCGAACGGCCGTTTCGACTGTCGCACGTAGCGTTTCGTTGGAGACGCGATTCTGCAACACGGACCGGCGTCGTACATTTACGTACCACCCCTACCATCCGCGCGGTTGCCCAGACGGCACGCCGCTCTTGTCGACCCGATGCGCCTTCTACCGTCGTGCCCCCGGCACTTCCTCCTTCTATGTGTGCTCGTGCTGCTCGGCGGCTGCGCCATCCACCCCGGACGTGCCCTTCGGCAGGTAGAGAAACGACGGTTCGACGTGGCCGCGCGGGTGCTGACGCGTGGGTTGACGCGCGACTCCACGCACGCCGGACTGCACTACGTCGCCTCGCGCTACTTCGCCGCGCCGAACCACGCCCGCACCGACCTAGAC
>JBARYS010000693.1:0-2995 GCA_049648155.1 Catalinimonas sp.
GCGGTGGTGGGGGCGGGCATCGGCGGCATCGCGGTGGCCATTCGGCTGGCGCGACTCGGTTACGCCGTCACTGTCTTCGAGCGCAACGCTTACCCCGGCGGCAAGCTGTCGGCTTTCGAGCAGGACGGCTACCGGTTCGACGCGGGGCCGTCGCTCTTCACGCTGCCCGAGCGGGTCGAGGAGCTCTTTCGCCTCTGCGGCGAGGACCCCGCCGCCCAATTTCCCTACGAGCGCCTCGACGAGGTGTGCCGCTACCACTGGGAGGACGGCACGCGCCTGCGCGCGCCCGCCGATGCCGACGCGTTCGCCGGGGCGGTGGAGGAAGCTCTGGGCGAACCCGCCGGCCGCGTGCGAGACTTTTTGCGGCGCAGTGCCACGTACTACGATTTGGTCGGCTCACTGTTCCTCTACCGCTCGCTGCACCGTGCCGACACCTTTTTGAACAAGGCGGCGCTGCGGGCCGTGGCGCGGCTGCCCGAGTTGGGTGTGTTCAACACCATGCACCGCGCCAACGCCGCCACGTTTCGGGACCCGCGGCTGGTGCAGCTCTTCAACCGCTTCGCGACCTACAACGGCTCGGACCCCTACCAGACGCCCGCGCTGCTCAACATCATTCCGCACTTGGAGCACAACGTCGGCGCGTTCTTCCCGAAAGGTGGCATGCACGCCATCACCACCCGTCTGGTTGCGCTCGCCGAGCGGCAGGGCGTACGCTTCCGCCTCAACGCCCCGGTGCGCCGTGTGGTGCAGGCGGGCGGGCGGGTGCGCGGCGTGCAGGTCGGCGGCGAAGTCTTTGCCGCCCCCGTCGTGGTGTCGAATGCCGACGTGGTGAGCACCTACCGCTACCTCCTGCCCGACCAGCGCCCGCCGCGCCGCCTGCTGGAGCAGCCCAAGTCGAGCTCGGCGCTGATCTTCTATTGGGGTATGGCCGAGGCGTTCCCTGAACTGGGGCTACACAACATCTTTTTCAGTGGCGACTACGCGCGCGAGTTTCGGGCGATTTTCCAAGAGCAGACCGTGAGCGACGACCCGACCGTGTACGTGAACATCACCTCGAAGCTGGCCCCCGACGACGCGCCCGCCGGCGGTGAGAACTGGTTCGTGAGGGTGAACGTGCCGAACGACGTGGGGCAGAACTGGGACGAGATCACCGACCGGACGCGGCGGGCCGTGCAGCTAAAGGTGAGCCGGATGCTGGGGCGCGACGTGGCCGGGACGATTCGCACCGAGGCACTGCTCGACCCGCGCACCATCGAGGCCCGCACGGCGTCGACCCAGGGGGCGCTCTACGGCAACAGCTCCAACAACCGCTACGCCGCCTTTCTGCGTCACGCCAACTTCTCGCGCCGCGTGCGTGGCCTCTACTTCTGCGGTGGTAGCGTGCACCCGGGCGGCGGCGTCCCCCTGGCGATGCTGTCGGCCCGCATCACGGCCAATCTGGTGGCGGAACGCGATGGCGAAAAGCACGTACTTTTGGACACCCCCGCCCCGGCGCGCGCTTAGCACCCGCCCGCCGCCGGCCTCATCTCTAACCCCGTATCGCCGAACCGCATGAACTTACCTGAGAACCTGAAGTACACCGCCGATCACGAATGGATCCGCGTGGAGGGCAACGAAGCCTACGTGGGCATCACTGACTTCGCCCAAAGCGAGCTGGGTGACATCGTCTTCGTGGACATCACGACCGAAGGTGAGCTGGTCGAAAAGGGCGGGCCGTTCGGCAGTGTGGAGGCAGTCAAGACGGTCTCTGACCTTTTTCTGCCCGTGGCCGGTACCGTGTTGGAGGTCAACCCCGAGCTGGAGTCGCGGCCCGAGTTGGTCAACGAAGACCCGTACGGCAAGGGATGGATGGTCAAGATCAGCCTAGAAGAGCCCGCCGAAGCGGAGGGGCTGATGACCGCCGACCGCTACGCCGGACTGATTGGGGGCTGATCCGGACCGTGTTTGTTCGCTACAATACCTTCTCGCTGCTCTGGGCGCTGCTGCTGCTTTTCCTGACGCTCACGCCGGCCCGCAACATGCCCGCCTTCCCTACCTGGGAGGCCTTCGCGTTTGATAAGTCGGCGCACCTGTTCGTCTACGCCGTGCTGGTGCTGCTCACCGTGGTGGGCTTCAAGAAGCAGCACGCCTACATCCGCTTTCGCCTGCGAGCCGTACCCTACGCGCTGCTGATCGCGTTCGTCTACGGACTGGTGCTCGAAGTGATCCAGAGCTTTATCCCCAGCCGCCACTTCGAGTGGTACGACCTGCTGGCCAACACGGCGGGCTGCCTGCTCGGGGCGCTGCTCTTTTTTTTCATCTACCGGTGGTGACTTGCGCGCCCGGTCGGATTAGGTAGGTAGCTCCGCCGGCCTTCGGTTCACTTCCGGAGGCGGCCGCCTACCTAACCTCCGACCTGTGCTTGCCAAAAAAGACCCCACTGTCGACCTTCGCCGCTACACCGGTGCGTTCTTCGCCTTTGGGCTGACGGTGGCCCTGCTCTTGGTGCTGACCGCCTTCGAGTGGAAGACCTACGACCCGTGGGTGAACGCTTTTCAGGAAGAAGACCTCTGGGAGGAAGAAGCGCTCGTGCAGATTCCCAACACGCAGATCGTACCGCCGCCCCCGCCCCGCCCGCAACTCGCGGCGGTAGTCGAAGCGCCCGATGAAGTCGCCGTGGTGGAAATGAAGGACGTAGAAATAGAAGACCTTCCGCAGACGGACCCCGCCCCCGGACCAGCCCTGCCGCCCCCGCCTCTGATCTTGGTAAATTGCCCGCCAACGCACGAGGAAGAGGACGACAAGGTCTTCATTGTCGTAGAAGAGCAGGCGCATCCTCAGGGCGGCTTTGCTTCCTTCTACGAGTACTTGAGCAAGCACCTGCGTTATCCTGAACAGGCGCGCCGGATGGGCGTCGAGGGCCGCGTGTTCGTGCAGTTTGTCGTGGAGCGCGACGGTACGCTGACCGACGTGCAGGCCGTTAAGGGCATCGGTGCCGGCTGCGACGAAGAGGCCA
>JBARYS010000694.1:0-3308 GCA_049648155.1 Catalinimonas sp.
GCGCTGGGCAACGTGGCTACGCTGCGGTGGGCCACCGCCACCGAGATCAACAACGCCGGCTTCGGCGTGGAGCGCTCGGACAACGGACGTGACTTCGAGGAGGTCGTCTACGTGCGGGGTGCCGGCAACACCACCGAAGAGCAGTCGTACCTGCACGCCGACGACGGCTTCCGAGGCGCGGCCTACTACCGCCTGCGTCAGGAGGACTTCGACGGAGCCACGAGCTACAGCGAGGTGATCTTCCTGGAAGTCGACGGTGGCGGCTACGACCTCTACCCGAACCCGTCGGTGAACGGCCAGACCGTCCGCTTTGTGCGGCAGGGCATGGACGCCGGTGCCGAGGCTTACCGACTGATCTCGACCGACGGCCGCGTGATGGGTCAGGCCACGGGTAACACTGAGTCGCTGACGCGCGACCTGAACCGCGCCCTGCAAGGCGTACCCGCCGGGGTGTACATCCTCCGCGTGGAGACGCCCACCGGCCCGCAGACCATGCGCCTGGTGCGGCAGTAAGATATAGAGTGCTCACGGCGGCCCTAGTGCCGCAACGAGCCGAAAGACGTGTTTCTGTGTTGAACCTCCGGGTGGCTCTGCTGCCCGGAGGTTTTTTTGTGCCCTCGTCGGCCCCACGTCGGGAGGACTCTCCGGCCGGAGCCTTTCGAGACGTTGTGAACGAAGCGGTATGGGTGGCCCCGCTCCTAGTGCAGCCCTTTCCCCACGCGGCTCACCGCCTTAGTTTCGGCCTCGCCTTGCCCCTGGCACCCTTCGCAGAGGAACGTGCCGCGCCCCCCCACGCGGGCGTAGACGATGGGGCTCGCGCAGCGCGGACAGGTGTAGGCACCGCCGTCGCGCGCGTGGTCCTTCACCCAGCGGTTTTTGATCAGGTAGCCCTCCGGGAACGTGGCGTAGTGCGCCTCGTGGGCGATGGCCACCTCCAGCACCCGCCGCAGCGCCGCCTGGATGGCCACGATCCGGTCGTTGGGCAGGTCGTAGACGCGCGTCTCGGGGTGCACGTACGCCTGAAACAGCACCTCGTCGACGATCCAGTTGCCCACCCCGGCCGCCACGCGCTGGTCGAGCAGGGCGGGCTTGATCATGGTGCGCTTCCCCCGCAGCGTCGCGCGCAGGTCGTCGGCGGTCATCGTGAGGGCGTCGGGGCCGAGTTTGCGCTGCTTGCGGTAGGCCGTCAGGTCATCGGTCAGGTCCAGCCGGGCGAACTTACGCGGGTCACGCAGCGCCAGCCGGTAGCCGTTCTCGAAGCCGATCTGAAAGCGGGCGAAGCGGGGCGCTTCCTCCCCGTCCGGCTCCCCCCGGAAGTACTGCAACCGCCCCGTCATGCCGAAGTGCATCACGAAGACCGCCCCCGCGTCGGTCCGCGCGAACAGGTACTTCCCAACCCGCTCACTCCCCACGAACGTACGCCCCACCAGCGCCGCCCGCAGCGCGTCGGCGGGCACGCGCAGCCGCGTCTCGTAGCCCTCCTCCACGTACACGTCGGCGATGGGCAGATGCAGCGCCACCTCGTCGAAGTAGCGCCGGTAAGTCTCTACCTCTGGGAGCTCGGGCATGTTGGCGGTTGGGTCTTAGCGGTTGGCACCAGAGAAGCAGTTTTGTGTCGCTATCGGGTCTGTAAGAAAATTATGGAGTGGGTACGTCAGCCCCCAAAGCCAAAAGCTGATACCTAAAAGTCGAGCGGGTCGAACTGCTTGAAGTGGCCGTTCATGCGGATGCGTGCTTTGGTACGTTCGATCTCCGAGACGACCGGGATGGTGCGCATCAGGTGGTCGGAGAGGAACTGCTGGCGCTCGGTCTCGCTGCCGATGGTGAGGAGCTCGTACTCCTGCGCCTGCGACAGGCCGATGCGGTGCGCCAGGTCGTACGAGAGCGACTGGCCCGGCCCCGCCTTGACCTCCATCTTGACGTTCAGCAGCGAGTAGAGCTGTTCGAGGTTGAAGAGCAGTGCCGCCCGCACGTTGGGGTCTTCCTCGCGGCTGTCGTGCTGCGGCTCCACCTCGCCGCCGGCGTAGAGCTTGCCCGGCGCGGGGTTCTGAAAGTCTTGTAGCACGAAGACGCGCACCCCCAGCGTGCGGATGTCCATGCGGCCGTCGTCGTAGCGCTTTTCGATCGAGGTGATGCGCATCTCGGTGCCGTACTCCGACACGCGCTCGTCGAGGTAGGCCGGGATGCCGAAGGTGAGGTTGCCCTCGGTGCAGTCGTTGACCAGTTGCTTGTAACGCGGCTCGAAGACGTGCAGGTTGATCTTCTCTTCGGGATACGCCACCATGTTGAGCGGGAACAGCGGGATGAACTTCGACATCGTTTGGGGTTGATTCGGATGGGAGGAGAGAGGGGTGTGCTACCTGCGGAGCTTCTTGCGGAAGATGACCTTATCGTCGCCGTCGGCCCAAAAGTCCGCGAGGGTAGCCGCCTGACGGTACCCCAGCTTTTGGTAAAACCGCCGGGTGGAGGCAAAGTCGTCGGTCCCGGACGTTTCGACGATCAGGAGTCGTCCGCCGCGCGCACGTAGCTCCTCTTCAATGAAGGTCACCATCCGGCTGCCCACGCCCGCCCCGCGCGCGTCGGGGCGCACCGCGATGGCCCTCAGGTTGAAGGTGCCCTCGGTGAACTTCTCGGCTTGGCAGAAAGCGATGCCGTCCGGCTGGTCGTCGCCGTCGCAGGTGAACCAGAGGTCCTGCGAGAGCGGGTTGTGCAGGTAGTCGTGGATCATCTCTTCGAGCAACGTCGGGGGGAACAGCTCGCTCACGGCGAGCAGATTGCGTAGGCCTGGGAGGTCGCCCTTAACTGTTTTTCTCGTCATTGTGCGCAACTTAGCCGCTTTGCCGGGACCCACGGTACGGTCGCGACCCGCCGAACGAGTCTACTCGCACACGAGCGCGTCGTACGTCGCTTCGTCAACAACGGAGCGGCTCACTTGTTGGCCGCGCCCGTCGTAATAGATCACTTCGTATTGCCCCGGGGCGTGCTGACGCGCCGCGAAGTAGAGCGGCCGGCCCGGCAAGCCCAGGTCGATCACGTCTTCGTAGGCCACCGGCACCACCAGCCCCCGGTTGCGGCTGTAGACGCCGTAACGCCCCGCCCGCGCCACGCGCACCACCGCGTCGCCCTCGCCCGGCCAGGGGCGCAGGCCTTCGTAGACGACGGTGTCCGCCACTTCGCCCGTCTTCAGGTCAAACTGCTGCCAGCGGCTCTGGTCACGCACCCAGACCGTGTCGGCCCGCCACGGGAGGATTTCGTCGTAGGCAAAAGGCACCCGCGCGCGCTCCCGCCGGTCGATCACCCCCCAGCGC
>JBARYS010000695.1:0-2590 GCA_049648155.1 Catalinimonas sp.
GCAATAAAGGCGGTGAAGCGGTCTTCGGCGTCCCGGTGGTACAGGTTCAGCGCGGCTTCAGCCAGGTAGTACTCCGCGTCGACGGCCGCCGGCTCGTCCGGGTGGCGCTCCAAGTAGGTCTGGAACACCTGCCGCGCGGCTCCGTAGCGCTCCTTTTTCAGCAAGTCGACCCCGCTAAGGAACAAGCTGTAGTCACTGATCTCGCTGAGCGTCTGCTGACTCAGGGCGGGCGTAAGGCAGGTGCAGGCCACCCCGAGGGCAACCAGTGCGCGGCGTATCGTCATGGGAGGGAGCGTGCGTCGAATCAGGCCGACAAAGGTAGTTCGTCGTCCAGGATAACGCGGAGGCGCTTCTTTGATTGTCGGGTTACTGGGTTGGTGGATGATCCGATCTTTTGTTCGCTTGACGGCTTAGTTCTTTGATTGGTGGGCGCGTCTGCTTGACCGTCTGAGTTATGGTGATAGACGACCCAATCAGCCGATCCGGTAACCGAGCCATCCAGCAACCCGGCAATCAATCAAGTGTCGATGTTGGCGTACTTGGCGTTTTGCTCGATGAAGGCGCGGCGGGGGGCTACCTCGTCGCCCATCAGCATCGAGAAGAGATGGTCCGCCTCGGCGGCCGACTCGATGGTGACCTGCTTGAGCGTGCGGTTCTCGGGGTTCATGGTCGTGTCCCAGAGCTGCTCGGGGTTCATCTCACCGAGGCCCTTGTAGCGCTGCACGCCTACGCTCTCGGCCTTGCCGTCGCCGGCCATCTCGCGGACCGCCTGCTCGCGCTGTTGCTCGGTCCAGCAGTAGCGCTCGTCCTTGCCCTTTTTGAGGAGGTAGAGCGGCGGTTGGGCGATGTAGAGGTAGCCCTGATCGATCAGCGCGCGCATGTAGCGGAAGAAGAACGTCAGGATCAGCGTGCGGATGTGGCTGCCGTCCACGTCGGCATCGGTCATGATGATGATCTTGTGGTAGCGCAGCTTTTCGGTGTTCAACGCCTTGTCGTCGTCGTCCCGCCCGAAGCTCACGCCCATCGCGGTGATCATGTTTTTGATCTCCTCGTTGTCGTAGATCCTGTGTTCCTGGGCCTTCTCAACGTTGAGGATCTTACCCCGCAGCGGCAGAATTGCCTGGAAGCGGCGGTCGCGGCCTTGCTTGGCCGAGCCCCCCGCACTGTCGCCCTCCACAAGGTAAAGCTCGGCCTCCTCGGGGTCGTTGTCCGAGCAGTCGGCCAGCTTGCCGGGCAGTCCTGCGCCGGTCAGCACGCTCTTGCGCTGCACCATCTCGCGGGCCTTGCGGGCGGCGTGGCGCGCCTGGGCGGCCAGCACCACCTTCTGGATGATCGTCTTGGCCTCCTTGGGGTGCTCTTCGAGGTATTCCGACAGCATCTCGCCCACAGCCGACTCCACCGCGCCCATCACGTCCGAGTTGCCCAGCTTAGTCTTGGTCTGCCCCTCGAACTGCGGCTCGGCCACCTTCACGGAAATCACCGCCGTGAGGCCCTCGCGGAAGTCGTCGCCGCTGATTTCGACCTTGACGCGCTCAAGCAGTCCCGACTTGTCGGCGTAGGTCTTGAGCGTGCGCGTCAACGCGCGGCGGAAGCCCGACACGTGTGTGCCGCCCTCAATGGTGTTGATGTTGTTGACGTACGAGTAGACGTTCTCGGTGTAGGACGTATTGTAAAGCATCGCCACCTCGACGGGGACGCCGTTCTTGCTGCCCTCGATGTAGATCGGCTCCGGAATCAACTGATCGCGCGTGTTGTCGAGGTAATTGACGAACTCGCGCAACCCGCCCTCCGAGTAGAAGTAATTCTGCTTCGGCTCGCCGTCGTCTTCGAGCCGGCGCAGGTCCTTCAGGTAGATGTGAATGCCCTTGTTGAGGAACGACAGCTCGCGCAGACGCGCCGCCACGGTTTCGTACTTGTAGACCGTCGTGATGAAGATGCTCGCGTCCGGCTGGAAGTGGATCTCGGTGCCGCTGGGGTCGTCCGACTCGCCGATGGTCTTCACCGGGTAGAGGGGCGCGCCCTTGCTGTACTCCTGCCGGAAGACCTTGCCCTCGCGGTGAACGGTGGCCTGCAGGTGCGTCGAGAGCGCGTTCACGCACGAGACGCCCACGCCGTGCAACCCGCCCGAGACCTTGTAAGTGTCCTTGTCGAACTTACCGCCGGCGTGCAGCACGGTCATCACCACTTCGAGCGCCGAGCGGCCCTCGCCCTTATGAATGCCGGTCGGGATGCCCCGGCCGTTGTCGGAGACCGTGACGGAGTCATCCTCGTTGATCGTCACCCGGATCGTGTCGCAGTACCCAGCTAGAGCTTCGTCGATGGAGTTGTCGACCACCTCCCACACTAAGTGGTGGAGACCCTTGACGCCGACGTCGCCGATGTACATGGCCGGGCGTTTGCGGACGGCCTCCAGCCCTTCGAGTACCTGGATATTGTCCGCAGAATACTGGCTGCGGGCGTTTTCTGTTGCTTCTGACACGAGATTGACTTAGGATAAAACACTGAGCGCCCGTTTGTGCTTTGCCACAATCATGAGAACCGGCTGCCGGATGTGTCGGCAGAACCTGTCGATCCTCCAACGAGGGTAAAG
>JBARYS010000696.1:0-2415 GCA_049648155.1 Catalinimonas sp.
GTTCAGGCGGGGCACGGAGCACTCGCTGCGACCCGACGAGCGGTTCGACGCGCTGCTCACCTTCTTCGTGCTGGACGGTTTCCCTGAAGCGCACCTGCCCGGCGTGATGCGACGCTTGTCCGATCACCTCACCCCGGAGGCCCGTTGGCTCTTTGCTGACTTCGAGCGGCCCGCCCACCGCCCTCCACACCCGGGCGAGCGGGTGCTGCTCTGGTCGCTCTACGCCTTCTTCGGTGCGGTGAGCCGGTTGCCGACTCGGCGACTCCCCTCCTACCCGTTCGAGGCGTTGGGCTGGTGCACCACACGGATACACCGCGATGGCCTGCTGGCGGGACGCGTGCTATGCCGCCTCGACGCGGAAGAGCCGCACCCGACGCGACCGGCGGCGGCCCCCGGACGCATCGCTTCCGCTTCCCGCAGCGGCCACGTGAAAAGCCGAATGCCCACCGAACCCGCCGATGATGCCACCGGCGAGCGGATGCACGCCGCCGGGACCAAACTGCCGCTCTGCCTCTCCGTTGTCCTGACCGGGGGCCTGGTGGCCGCTTATTTTCTGATGCCCGGCGTCCGCTCGTTCCTCGGTGAGTGGGCCTGAGTTGGGTGTCGGCCGTGAGTCCGTTGCTCTTCGCGGTCTACGTCTGATACGACCGCGAACGAAGGAGGAAGACCGTCTGATCGTTCAAGCAGAATAGCCTTGGCATCATTCGAGCATCATTCAGCGTGGCACTCTTCAAACGTCAAACCCTGCAAAGGGTCGGAGACGACGCCCTTGCAGGGTTTGGTAGAACAGCAGTTCGTGGAGGTGCACTAGGTCGTGTCGACGTAATAAGATGATTTCACGGTTTCGCGCGTCTTTTTACGCGTAGTCAAGACGCTTGAGGCAGGCGATGGCGGGGCCGCCTAGGTAGCGCATCGGCCAACGAAAGCGGCGCAGCATACGCGCCGAAAGCATCAGCAGATTATATGTCAACACGACCTAATAGACCACCACGCGCTCGTGTACGGTGATTGCTCCGTCGCTGACGCGCAACACGTAGAGGCCCGGCACCTGCGGCACCGCGATCTCCGTGCCCGACGTGCTCTGTCCACGCTGCACTTCACGGCCGGTCAGGTCGTACCAAGCGACCGACCAGTTCTGGGCGCGCGACGCTTCCCAGAATAGCCGCGCGCGCCCGTCGGCGGCCGGGTTGGGCACCACCCGCAGACCCGACTTGGGGGCCGGCGGCGTGGCGGCCAGCACCTGGTCGTAGGCCGCGTCAGCACGCATACTCGTCTGCCGCAGGTCGTTCAGGTCATCGCCTGCCACCAGCGCATAGAGCAACGAGATCGTCTCCCCGGCATTGATGGTGAAGGGACCATTGCCGGTCACGTGCGCAACGTCGGCCCCGTTGGTGCCCCCCGCCTCGGTAAAGGTGACACCCTCCGAGAGCGCGAGCCGCTTCTCCTCGTCGGTGAATCCGTCGAGGGTGCCGAACTGGGAATCCGCGTTGTCGATGGCACGGTACTGCTGGAGGGCCGGGAAGGTTAGGGGATGGATGCCCACAAACGCGTCGCCGCCCGCCACGCTGCGGACGTAGCCCGTCTGGGAGACGTCGTCCCACCGCGCCACGTCGTTGAAGGCGGTGACGTCCCAGTCGGCAAAGAGCCCCACGCGCACGTCTGCCACCGGGTTGCTCCCCGTGTTCGTCAGGTCGTAGGCCACCACCACGTACTTTTCGTTCTCCCAGGCCACGCCCCGGTAGTCGATCTTCACCGGCAGCGGGAAGAGCAGCGTGCTCGAATCTACGGGCTCGTTCATGGCCCCACGCAGAAACTCGTCGCCAAACGGGGCCGGTATCTCACGGCGCACCAGCGAGGTGGCTTCGAAGCCGTCGTTCTGCCCCCCCTGGGCGTTGCGCACCGCGTCGGTCACGGTCGTCAGCGTATCCACCTGACCGCTCACGATCAGGCCCATTTCGTAGAGCAGGCTCTGGTCGTCGTAAATAAACCCGGAGCCTTTGCCCGGCCCGAATGTGAGGTAGCCCACGCGGCCGTTGCTGGTGAGCGTCGTGGTGATGCGCCTGGTGGTGATGTCAAGGTAAGAGAGGTTGACCGTCACGGTATGAAACTCGAAGTCTTGATAAGCGGTGTCCTGGTAAGTGATCCGCAGGATGAGATCCTCCTCCATGGGGGCATCGCTGCTGACGAACACCTGGAACGGCTGCTGCGCGTTGCGGCGGGTCTGCTCGGTGGCGAGACGGCCGAGCGTCACCTCATCTACCAGCACTTCGGCGTAGGGGCTCTCGGTGGTCATCACGGCCTTCAGCGCCTCGCTCGACGGCTGCAGAAAGTTGGTAAAGTCGGCCACGAGGTTTATCACCTCGCCACCGCTGATGGCGCGGCCGCCCTGGTTATTGAAAACGTCCCAGTCGGAGG
>JBARYS010000697.1:0-5810 GCA_049648155.1 Catalinimonas sp.
TCCTTATGAAGCATCTTCTCATCGCCGGTGGCCTTCTGTGCGCCACCCTGGCCGTGCCCGCCGTGGCGCACACTGCGCCCGACCCCACCGATTCGACCGCGCAGCGGTACGTGGACTGGCACCACGCCGACCCGCAGCACGACGCCCAGCCGGGCGTGAGCACCACCCGCGCCTACGAGTTTGCGCGCCGCCGGCAGCCCCGCACGGTGGTGGTGGCGATCATCGACTCGGGGGTGGACGTTGACCACGAGGACCTGCGCGACAACATCTGGCAGAACGCCGGCGAGGTGCCGAGCAACGGGCTGGACGACGACGGCAACGGCTACGTGGACGACGTGCACGGCTGGAACTTCCTGGGCAACGCCGACGGCGAGAACATAGAGTGGGAGACCCTCGAACTGACGCGCCTTTTCCGCCGCTACCGCCCGGAGTTCGAGGGTAAAACCGCCGACCAGGTGCCCGCCGGCCGCCGGGAGGCGTTTGCCGAGTACGAGCGCGTGCGGGCCGAATACGACCGGAAGTTGGCGGAGAGCCGCGAGGAGTTGAGCATGATCGAGCAACTGATGCAGGTGCAGGAGGTGACCCATCAGATCGTGACGAAAGCGCTGCAAAGTGAAACGTACACCGCCGCCGACCTACGCGCCCTGCCGGCCGACGACGAGGTGGTCGGCCAGGCGGCGGCCTTCTTGCTCAGCTTGATTGAGAACGATATCAAGATGGACGAACTCCGCGAGGCGTACGAGCACTACGGAACGCTGGTGAATTATCAACTCAACCTGGAGTACGACCCCCGTGCCGAGATCATCGGCGACGACCCCACGCGCCTGGGCGACGCCTACGGTAACAACGACGTGGTGGGCGGCGACCCTGAGCACGGCACGCACGTGGCGGGCATCGTGGCGGCGGCCCGCGCCAACGGCATGGGCCTCGACGGCATCGCCACCGACGTGCGCGTGATGGTGCTGCGGGCTGTGCCCAACGGCGACGAGCGCGACAAAGACATCGCCAACGCCATCCGCTACGCCGTCGACAACGGGGCGCACATCATCAACATGAGCTTCGGGAAGTCTTACTCGCCCGAGAAGTCGCTTGTGGACGAGGCCGTGCAACTGGCCGAGGCGCGCGGCGTGCTGCTGGTCCACGCCGCCGGCAACGAGGCCGAAAACGTGGACCGCGTGCGCGTCTACCCTAACGACGACCTGTCGGGACGCGACGCGCCCGCCGGCAACTGGCTCAGCGTGGGCGCTACCTCGATTGAGGTCGGCCCGGAGTTCGTCGCGGACTTCTCCAACTGGGGCCGCCGGGGCGTGGACCTGTTCGCACCGGGTGTCGACATCTACTCGACGCTGCCCGGCGGCGGCTACGGCCTCAACAGCGGCACCAGCATGGCCGCCCCCGTGGTGAGCGGCGTGGCGGCGCTGGTCTGGGCCTACTACCCCGAACTGACCGCCACCCAATTGCGCGACGTGCTTCTACGGTCGGCCGTACCTTACCGCCCGCGCGTGCGCCGCCCCACTGACGAGGGCAAACCGAAGCGAGTGCGCTTCAAGCGGCTTTCGGCCACCGTCGGCGTGGTCAACGCCTACGCAGCGATGCAGCTCGCCGAGCGACCGGTGGGCAAATAGACAGGAGGCAGGCGGAAGACCCCAGTAGGAGGACTGAAGACAGAAGCCACTACCCTTCGCGTTGGGTCTCCCCGGGTCGCCGACGTTGTGCAGACGGGGGTCGGAAGACTGAAGACACTGCTCTCCCGTCTTCGGTCCTCCGTTTTCTGTCAACACACCCTTACTTCTTCGCTTTGCGCTTCGGGGCGGCCTTTTTGGTGGTGGTTTTCTTGGCGGTAGGCTTCTTGGCGGGGGCCTTTTTCTTCGTCGCCGGCTTCTTCTCTTCCGTGGCGGTCTTGGCCTTCGCGCCGCCACGTCCTCGCTTCACGGGGGCCTCTTCGGCCAGCTTCAGGCACTCTTCGAGCGTCAAGGTGGTGGGGTCCTTATCCTTCGGAATCTTCACGTTCTGTTTACCCGCCTTGATGTACGGCCCCCAGCGGCCCTTGAGCACCTGCACGTCGGGGTCCGCGTCGAAGGTCTTGATGGTGCGCTCGGCGTCGGTCTTGCGCTTCTCCCGGATCAGTTCGGCGGCCCGTTCGAGGTTGATCGCCAGGGGGTCTTCCTCCTTCGGGATGGACGTAAACTTGCCGTCGTGGCGCAGGTAAGGCCCGAAGCGCCCGATGGCCGCCACCACCGGCTTGTCTTCAAAGGCACCCACCTCGCGGGGCAGCTTGAACAGCTCCAAGGCTTGTTCCAGCGTGATGCTGTCGAGGCGCTGGTCTTTGCGGAGGCTGGCGAAGTCAGGCTTCTCCTCGGCTTCGCTGTCGCCGCGCTGCACCATGGGTCCGTAGCGGCCCAAGCGGGCAATGATCGGCTTGCCCGACTGCGGGTCGACGCCCAACTCCCGCTGCGTGCCCACGCTGGCCCGCTCGATGTCGCCGGTACGCTCCACCTTGGGGTGAAAGTCCTCGTAAAACGTGCCGATCATTTCGTTCCAGACCACGCGCCCGCCCGCGATCTCGTCGAAGTCCTTCTCAATGTTGGCCGTAAACGAGTAGTCGACCACGTTGGGGAAGTGCTGCACGAGGAAGTCGTTGACGATCATCGCCAGGTCGGTGGGAAAGAGCTTGGCCTTCTCACTGCCGTAGACCTCCTGGTGCTGCAACGCGCGCACCTGGTCGTTTTTCAGCTCCAGCTCGCGGTAGCTGCGCTCCTTGCCGTCGCGGCTCTCCTTCACCACGTAGTTGCGCTTCTGAATAGTCGAGATCGTCGGCGCGTAAGTCGATGGCCGCCCGATGCCCATCTCTTCGAGCTTCTTCACCAGGCTGGCCTCCGTGAAGCGGGCGGGCGGGCGCGAGAAGCGCTCGGTGGCCTTGAGCACCTCCAGGTCGAGGCGCTGGTCGAGGGCCAGCGGCGGCAACATGCCCGCCTGCTCTTCGTCGCCCTCGTCGTCGTCGCGGCTCTCGATGTACACCTTCAGGAAGCCGTCGAACTTGATCACCTGGCCGGTCGCCACCAGGTCGGGTAGGGGCGGTTGCTGCGGGGTGCGCTCTTCGATGCCGATCTGCACGGTGGTCTTTTCGAGCTTGGCATCGGCCATCTGCGAGGCGATGGCCCGTTTCCAGATCAACTCGTAGAGGCGCTGTTGGCCGCGGTCGCCGCCCACGGTCTGGCGGTCGAAGTGCGTGGGGCGGATGGCTTCGTGCGCCTCCTGCGCTGAGGCCGACTTGGTCTTGAACCTCCGAGTCTGCACGTACTCTGGTCCGTAGTTGCCGGTGATGGCCTGCGAGGCCGCGCCGATGGCGTCGTCCGATAAATTCAGCGAATCGGTACGCATGTAAGTAATGTGCCCCGCTTCGTAGAGTTTCTGCGCCAGCGTCATGGTCTGTGAGACCGAAAAGCTCAGCTTGCGGCTGGCCTCCTGTTGCAGCGTCGAGGTGGTAAAGGGCGGCGCGGGCGACTTCTTGCCCGGCTTAGTCTCCATGCTGCGAATAAAGTAGCCCGCCCCGACGCAACGCTTCACGAAGGCGGTCGCCTCTTCGACGGTCGGGAAGCGCTTGGGCAGGTCGGCGTCCAGCACTTTGTTGCCGGGCAGTTGGAAGCGCGCCGTGACCTTGAAACTGGACTTGGTGTTGAACTGGTCGATCTCCCGCTCACGGTCCACTACAATGCGCACCGCCACCGACTGCACCCGACCTGCCGAGAGGCCCGTGCGGACCTTCTTCCAGAGTACCGGCGAGAGCTCGAAGCCCACCAGCCGATCGAGCACACGGCGAGCCTGCTGGGCGTTGACCAGGTCGATGTCGATGCCGCGCGGCGAGTTGATGGCGCGCAAGATGGCCGTCTTGGTGATCTCGCGGAACACGATGCGGCGCGTCTGGTCGTCCTGCAAGCCGAGGGCTTCCTTCAGGTGCCAGGAGATCGCCTCACCCTCGCGGTCATCATCCGTCGCCAGCCAGATCGTCTCCGCCTCGCGGGCCAGCTTTTTCAGTTGCGCCACCACGTCGCGCTTGTCCGCCGTGACCTCGTACGTGGGCCGGAAGCCGTTCTTGGGGTCCACTGCCATGTCGTCCTTCGGCAGATCGCGGACGTGGCCGTAGCTCGACTTGACCAAGTAGTCTTTTCCGAGGTAGCCCTCAATGGTTTTAGCCTTAGCAGGCGATTCGACGATGACGAGATTTTTAGGCATGGTGCATTTGAGCAGGATGACAGAGCGGTCAAAGGTTCGTAAATTCTTCGGACTCAAGCCCTTCAGGCCGGATGGATTCCCGACGGGAACCTAAACCCGAGCCGCGAATGCCGCTCTGCAAGACGGAAATTCCGGCGGCGGGCGCAGCAGATATATAGCGGGACGGCACGAGACCACCGATGAGAAAAGTCACGGGTCGGGGTGTGGAAAGCGCAACCTTCTGATCGTAAGGCAGCTTACGGACAGTTGCTTAATGATCTGTATGGCCGGAAGGTTTCGCAACGAACGCCGGAAGCGAAAGGCCACGCCCCCGGACGACGAGAGGTAAGGTTTTCGTCCGGTTTGCAAAAAGTCGCCGGGGTAGAGGGTGAAATACCATAATTTTATCCTCTCTTTTCACCTTCGCACCAGCTACATGAAGCAATCGTACCGCACTTGGAGAGGGCTTTGCCTGCCGCTCCTGCTCCTGATGTTCGCCGCCCGTGCCGACGACTGCCCCGCTCCCGCCTGCGTGCCGGGGTCGGCCCCCAACAACGGGTTCGGCTACGGCATCTTCCGCGTGGTCTTCAACACCATCGACACCACTACGAACGGCGTGGCCGACGGCTACCAGGACTACAGTTGTACGGACTCGACACTGGTGGCCGCCGGGCAGGCGTACAACCTGCGCGTGGAGACAGGCACCGGCTTCGACGAGAACGTACGCGCCTGGATCGACTGGAACGGCGACGGGCAGTTCGCCGCGAACGAGCTGGTGCTCTCGTCCAACTTTGCCGCCGTGCATGAAGCCAACGTGTCGGTGCCCGACACGGCGCTGATCGACCAGCCGCTACGGCTGCGTATTGCCGCCGACTTCGTGACCGTGGCCCCGACGGCCTGCGGCACGCCGCAGTTCTCGCAAACTGAAGACTACGGCGTGGTCGTGGCCGCCAACGTGGACCCTCCGACCGCCGACTTTACTACGGCCAACACCACCACCTGCGACGGGACCGTCCTGTTCGAAAACCAGTCGTTGGGCCTGCCCACCACCTACGCGTGGGACTTCGGCGACGGCACCACCTCGACCGAGGAGAACCCCCAACACACCTACGCCGCGCCGGGCAGCTACGACGTGCAACTGATCGCGATCAACGCCTTCGGCCGCGACACGTTGCTGCGGGAAGACTACATCACGTTCAACGACACGGTGCCCCGGGCGGCCCTCTGCCGGCCGATCACGGTCGACTACTGCTGCGGCTACGGGATCTACCGCGTCCAACTGAACACCATCGACAACCCCTCGGCCAACGGCGCGGCGGGCTACGAGGACTTTAGTTGCCGCCGGCGCACCCGCCTCACCGAAGGGGCCGACTACACGCTGAGCGTCGAGACCAGCCCCGAAAACGCCCAGACCACGCGCGTCTGGCTCGACCTGAACGACGACGGTGCCTTCACCGACGATGAGCGGCTGGCGTCGGCCGATCAAGCCGTCAACCCCCGGTTGACACTCAACGTGCCCGTGGGGGCGGCCGTGCTCGGGGTGCCGCTGCGGCTGCGCATCTCGTCCGACGTGCCCAGCCTGATCCGGGAACTAGGGC
>JBARYS010000698.1:0-8185 GCA_049648155.1 Catalinimonas sp.
GGCCGGAAGTTGGTGGGACCTGGCTACCTTCGGACTTACGTTACGGGCGGGCGCGCAGAGTCTGATTCTTAACGCAGTGGCTCGCCGCTGGCACGAACCGTTCGATTGGTTTCTCCTCCCCCTGATCGACTTCTTGTTCATCTTTTACCACCCTCTGGTTACTTTTCCCGCGCTCGCTCTAAAAAAGATTTCATGGACGTAGGCAATAAATCATTTTCCGAGAAGGCCCTACAGGACTTCGAACTCATCGAACAGGCCAAGGCGGGCGACGAACGCGCCTACGCCGAGCTGATGAACAAGTACAAGAAGTCGGTTTACCACACGCTGTTGAAGATGGTCCGCAACGTCGACGACGCCGAGGACCTGACCATCGAGGCCTTCGCGAAGGCGTTCCGAAACCTCGAAAAGTTCGACCCCAAGTTCACCTTCAGTACGTGGCTGTTCCGTGTGGCGACCAACAACTGCATCGACTTTATCCGGAAGAAGCGCCTCGACACGATGAGCATCAGCTCGACCTACGTCGACGACAACGGCACCGACGTGGGCATCGACCTGCGCGACAACACGCTGAACCCGCAGGAGGAGGCCGTCAAGAGCCAAAAGTTCGAGATCATGCGGCACATTGTCACCAAGCTGCCGCCCCGCTACCAGACGCTGGTGAAGCTGCGCTACTTCAAGGAATACTCTTACGACGAGATCGCTAAGGAGCTCGACGCGCCCCTCGGCACGGTGAAGGCGCAACTGCACCGCGCCCGTGAACTGCTCTACGACATGATGAAGAACCGCAAGGACGCGATCTGACGCTCACCTTTTTACACACGAACCCGCCCGGTGCTGTTTGCGCCGGGCGGGTTCGTGTTTTTGGGGCGACGGGTTCGCGCGGTCACGGTGAAGGGGGCACGACGGTAGTGTCTTCTGAATCACCCGCGCAAGCATAAATGGCTGACGGTTAAGGGGGTTACGGGCCCCCGACCTACTGCCTTCGGGTGGGGCAGTTATGTAAGGTGCGAGCAAGAAGGTGCGAGATCTACCTGCGAAAGAGTGAGAAATAGTGTTTTGGGAGGAGGTGGACTACTTCGCGTACTGGGAAGAAGGAGGTTTCAAACAAGCGGGATTGTTTTGTCTGTAGAAACCCCACCGGCTGCTTCATGACGAAAGATAAGTTCTGAGGGTTCATCTGAGTATGAGCCTTGTCGATGAACATTATGCGCCTATTTATGAAATAATCGCCTTTGGTAATAAGCAATCGTATCTCTGCCGTTTTGCACTTTTTAGGCTAAATGGACACGGCACGCTGGGATGAAAAACAAGTCATGAATTGAAAATGAGCTACTAATTATTTAAATAATAATGAATTTGTTTTGACTCCAGACATGTCAAATTGATTCGATTTTGTAGCCGCAGCACGGTAATCTGCGAGTCTGGTTCTCATCTAAGCATGTAGGAATAGACGTTCCGACGGATGTCGGGGGCAGGTGTGTTTGGGTTGTTTTGTGATTGCATCATAGACACCCTTCGTCTGCAACCGTTATGAAAAATCTGTCCGTTTGTCAATCACTCCTGCTGGTCGTTTTTCTGCTATTCACTTCTAACTCTGCCCTCGCGACCGACTATTACTCTCAGGGGTCCGGCTCTTTCAGTACCCTCTCTAACTGGAACGACGCTGCCGATGGCTCGGGCGGCAGTCCCGGGGCAGCCGACCTTACGTCGGGCGCTCACAACTTCTTTATTCAGTCGGGTCACACCGTCACCGTCGACGCCAACCCGGTGGTGAACGCCCTGACCCTGGGGAGCGGGGCCGGCACGGCCCTGGTCTTCGGCAACGACGCGACGGCCCGCAGCGTCTCGGTGAACGGAGCTCTCACGGTGGGGAGCGGCGCCCGCGTGGAGACCTCGGCGTTCGACGCCACCCACACCCTGACGCTGTCGGGCGGGCTGGACAACGGCGGTACGGTAGACCTGTTCGGCAACACCATCCGGGTAGTCAACGTGGTGACCGAAGGGAATCAGACCATTGCCGGCAACACGCCGCGCTTGGCCAACTTGCAAGTCAACAGCGGCACCCTGACGGCGGGTACCGAGCTGCACGTTTTGGGTACGGTGACGCTGGAAGGCGGAACCACCTTTGCCGACGGCGGCCTGACGCACACCGTCCGCAACTGGACGGAGAGCGGCAGCGGCCAACGCACGGGCACGGGTAAGGTGGTCTTCGAAGGGGTGGTTTGTGCCGTGGAGGGTGACAACTCGGTTGTCTTCTACGACGTCGAATTCAGCGGCGGCGGCGCGGCGCAGCTCAACGAAGCGATCCGCGTGGAGAACGACTTTCTCGTGTCGAACGGTACGGTTCTGAACACGGCCCGCAACCACACCTTCCTGGGCGACTTCGAAGTGGAGGCGGGCAGCGAGTACAACGCCACCAGCGGCGACGCCCTCTTCAGCAGCACGGCCGCGCAGACCCTGACGCTGTCGGGCCTCGTCGATTTTCGCGAACTCTACTTCGACAACGGCGGCACCGGAGCCCCCAAGACGATCGTGGGCGATCTGAAGGCCAGAGACCGGACCTTCGTCTATGACGACGCCCGGATCGTGGGCAACGGCGCGCACCGCCTGGAGGAAGCGCGTATCGACGGCGCGTGCGACCTGACCGGCACGATCACCTTCGTGGGGGGCACCATCAGTGACGAAAACGACGACGTGATCACGCTGGCAGCGGCAGTGGTGATCGAAGCAAACACGCAGTTGGCGGCCGGCGACCGGCTCGAACTACAGGAGGCGCTGTCCATCACGCAGAGCCAGTTCATTATCAACGCGGGAGCGACGGTCGTGCAGACGAATGCAGGCCGTGCGTTGACCGTACAAAACGGCGCGGCCCTTTACGTGCGCGGCGACGACAACTTTCCGACCGGCTTCGACACCTACACGCTCGGGGCGACCTCGACGGTCCGATACGATGCCGACGACCGCAACCAGACCATCCGGGGTGGGTTGACTTACGGCCACCTCTGGGCGCGCTACGGCTTCACGAAGCAGGCCGACGGTCCGCTCGACATCGACGGCAGCCTGCACCTCTACGACGGCGTCACCATTGACCTGGGGGCATTTGACCACACGCTGGCGGGACACATCCACAACCGGTCGGACGCCGATCTGACCAGTACCGGTACGCTGACGCTCGACGCGCCCGACGCCAACCAGTTCATCGAAGACCCGGGCTCCGGCGACTACGTGTTCAACGATCTGCACCTGACACTCGACGCGCCCACGGCGGCCCGGACGAAGAGCCTGAACAACCAAGCGGACGCCTCGACGGCCTACACCGTCAACGGCGATTTCATGGCGACCTGCAACGGCTCCGTTACCCGGACGTTGAGCGTCGACATCAACAACACCACGCTCAACGGCGACGGCGGCAGCTTCTCGCTGGGCGAAAACGTGTGGCTGCGTACCAACGGCACCACCAACCTGCTGACCACCGCCAACAGCTTCGGCACAAAAGACCTGCACGTGGCCAGTACGGTGCTGTTCGACGGCGAGAACTTACAGTTGTTGCCCGGCATCACCTACGGGAACATCCACCTGTCCGGCAGCAACAGTAAGATCGCGGCGGCGGCGCTGAACGTCGAAGGGGACTTCCGCCGGGTGGGGGGCACGCCGGACTTTCAGAACTCGGGCTACACGATCAACGTGGCCGGCAACTGGGCGTTGAGCAGCACCTACCACACCCTGAGCGGCGGGGCCGTCGTCTTCGACGGAGCCGACCAAGAGATCACCACCAGCGAGTTCAACAACGTGACCTTCACCGGGAGCGGCACCAAGACGCTGCTGGGAAACTGTACGGTGGCCGGCAGCCTGACGGTTTCGCAGACGGCCACCGTCGAAGCGCGCGCGCGTAGCCTCGCCCTGAGCGGAAACTTCCTGCTGGAAGCCGGGGCCACCTTCTCGCAGACCACCGGTAACCTCGACATGGTCGGCAGCAACAGCCAGGTGATGACCATGCTCGGCGCGGGGGCCGTCGGTGACCTGATCATCGATAAGTCCGGCGGCTCGGTGATCGGCACGTCCAAGCTGCGGATCGGCCAAGACCTGGTCTTCCAGGCGGGCCGGGCCAACCTGAGCCTGAGCGGCGACACCCTGCACGTGGGCCGCCACTTCCAGTACAACTCCGGCTGCACGTTCCAGACCAACGGCGCGGTGCTTCACTTGAACGGAGACGTGCTGCAAAACCTAGACCTCAACGCGGCGGGCCTAGCCGTGGAAGACCTCTACCTGTCGGGCACCGGCACCAAGCGGCTACTGGACAACGGGCTGGACGTGAACGGCGACCTGACCATCGACAACACCCTCTTCGAAGCCTCGGGCAACGACCTGAACGTGTCGGGCGACTGGAACAACAGCGGCGTCTATCAGGGGACGAACACGGTCACGCTCGACGGTACGGACCAGACGATCACGGGCACCGAGTTTGGCAGCCTGGTGCTGACCGGCGGGGGTACGAAGACCCTGGCGGGCGTGCTCGACGTGAACGGCAGTCTGACCATCGCGAACGCCACGACGCTTGACGTCAGCCCCAACGATTACGACATTTTCGTGCGCAGCCGGTGGGACAATGCCGGCACGGGACAGTTCGAGGCGCGCGGCGGCAGGGTGCAGTTCGTCGGCAATGCGTCCAATCTCCTCACCGGCGGCAGTGGTGCCGGCAAAGCATTCCACCACTTGCGCGTCAACCAAAGCGTCACGCAGCAGGTGCAGTTGACCGGGGAGCTGCGGGTAAACGGCGACCTGCAGGTGGCCAGCGGCATCCTGCAAGTGAACGACAACAACGTTTACGTGGGCGGCGACATGCTGATCGACGGGCGGTACTTCGAGAGAGACGGTCACGTCCTTCACCTCGTGGCTTCGGGGGGGGCACACACCTTCCGCCCCGGCACGGAAGCGCATCGCGACGTGGTCATCGACGCGCCCGGAGCGCAGTACACCCTCGACGGTGAGCTGCTTATCACCAGCGGTAGAGATCTGCTGATCCGGGACGGATACTTCGCCCTGGACGGCAACGACGTCACGATATTAGGCAACGGGGCGGTGACCGTCAGCGGTGGTACGTTCGACGTCGACGCCGGTGCGACGTTGACGGTAGGCAACGGAGCCACCGTGACGAACGCGGGCGGCGTGTTCCGCGTCGTGGGCGAAGCGAGCAACTTCGCCTCGCTGACGGCCGGCGGTGGCACTTTCACCTTCGTCCAGACGAGCGGCACCTTCCACGCCCGCGAGTTTCAGATCAGCGGCACGCGCGGCAACGGCATCGACCTACAGGGCGGCAGCCTGGACGCCACCGACTGCTTCTCCGAGGGAGCCTTTCTGCTCGGTACGGGCAGTGCCTACGTTACCCTCGCGGGCCTCGACTTGGGCGGGGGGGTTACGGCGCAAAACGTCTCGTTCGGCGACGGGCCGACGCACAACGTTAGCCGCACGTCCGGCGTGGGCGTCATCACGCTGGAGAACACCTCGGGCCTGCTGGCCGGCGAGTTCTACGAAGATGACAGCGGCGACCGGATCGAGTGGACCTTCCCGGGTGGCTTCTTCTGGGACGGCGGCGCGAGCACGTCGGCCTGGAACGACTCGCAGAACTGGAGCGGTAACACCGTACCCAACGACACGGCTAAGGTCTACCTGGACCATACGTACGTGGCCGGCGCTTACGAGGTGGTGGTTGACGCCGCCGTCGAGGTCGACCGAGTCCAGACGGATGCCGGCGGCGGAGCTCCAATCACCCTGACGCTCAACGGCGCGAACTTGAAAGTTGCAGACAACCTACAGATCGCCGACGGCACGACGCTGACCCAGACGCTGTCGACGGACACCCTCTTCGTCGGGGGTGACTGGACCAATGTCGGCACCTTCAATCCCGGTACGGCCACCGTCTACTTCAACAGCACGACGGGGGGGGGCATCATCACGACGGAGTTCAACGAGCCTTTCCACAACGTTGTGGTCGACGCGCCGGGCGGCACCTACACCCTGGCGAGCAGCCTGAACATCGACGGCGCGGTGCTGCTCCGTGACGGCACCCTGAACCTGGGGAACTCCGCCAACCAAATACACGTGGCGGGCGACTGGGCGGTCATCGATGGGACGTTCAACAGCGGCACCGGAACAATCTGGTTTGACGCGCCGGGAGGGGCTACCCAGACGATCACGGCGGGCTCTTTCAACAGCGTACAGTTCAGAAACGGTACCGGCACGGGCACGTCCACAAAAATCATCGAAGAGGGGCTGGTGGTGGCACAGGACGTGCGCATCGAAGCCGGAGCGACGGTACGTGGCGGCAACAATCTGATCCGCGTGGGCGGCGACTGGCGCAACGAGGCGGGCGTGAGCGGCTTCCAGGCCGAGACCAGCTCGGTGGTCTTCGATGGCCTATCCCGGCAGCAGATCGGGCAGGGTGGTCAGCCAACCACTTTCTACCATGCGTTCTTCCAGGCCGGAGGTACCAAGGAGATCATGCACGACCTCAACGTACTGCAATCTTTTAACGTCCAGGCGGGCACGGTGGAGTTGAACAGCGGCACCACGGTGCGTGGCACGGGCACATCAGACAGGCTGGTGATGACCGGCGGGGCAATGCGGGTGATCGGGGCCGACAATTTTCCCCGCGACTTCGACGTGGTCCAACTCACCGGCGGCACCGTCGACTACCGCGCCGACATCGACCAGAGCATCTTTCCAACCACTTACTTCCGTCTGACCCTGCGCCGCACCACCGACGGCACCAACACCACCAAGACGCTGTCGGGCAACACCGTCGTGCGGGAAAGCATGGTCATCGCCGACACCGACACCGAACTGAACGTGGACGGCAAGACCATCGACCTTTCTCTGGCGCTGGACGTGCCTACCGGCGGGCGTCCCATCGTCTGGAACGGCGGCACCCTGCACCACCTGGGGGGGGGCTGGCAGATAGACGCGGACCTGACCCACTTTCATCACCTGATACTGGGCGGCACGGGTACTAAGCGCGTGCAGAGCGACCTTACGTTCGGCGGCGACATCACCGTGCTCGACGGCGTCTACTTCGATCAGCAGGCCTTTGCGGCCGCCGCCACCGGCAGCGGGCAGACCTTCACGCTGGCGGGCACGTCCCGACTCTACAGCGACGTGCTGACCGCCGACGGCCCGGCGATGCCGACCGGCTTTGCCGACTACGACCTCAACGAGCAGAGCGTGGTGGTGCTCGAAGGGGCAGGCGACCAGACGATCTTCGCCGGGGCTACGTACGGCAGCCTGTTGCTGTGGACCAATGGAATCGCCACGGCCGCCGGCGACCTAGACGTGCAAGGTGACTTCCGCCAGCTCTCCAACGCCACTGCGTTCCGCGACGCCGGCCACGACCTGCACATCGCGGGGGGCACGGTGGAGTTTCGCGCCGTGATCACGCCGTCCGGCAAGGTGTTCTTCGACGGCGGGGACCAGTCCATCTCTTCCGTGACGGTCGACCAGCTCACCTTCGACCGGGTCGCGTTCGTCGGCAACGGTACAAAGACACTTGGAGACCCTCTGTTAGTCGCGGACAGCCTGATGATCGGCAGCGACGCGGTCGTCGTCACGTCGCAGGACGTCTCCTTCACGGGTGCATACTGGAATAACGAGGGGACCTTCCGCCAGACGAACAACACGACGCGCTTCGAAGGTAACATCGCGCAGACCATACGGCCGGGTGCCGACAACGAATTCCACGCGGTCATTTTCCGCAACGGTAATTCGTTCGTACGGAAAACCGTGGCCGGCCACGGCCTCAACGTGGACGGCGGGTTCAGCATCAACACCGGATCGTACGTCGACATGGGGGCGGTCACGCACACACTGGCGTCAAGCACCGTAATCATCGACGGCACGTGGGTAACCACCGCAGCGAGCTTCGTCTTCGACGGCACCTCCGCCCAGAGCCTGCCGCCACTGACCGCGCGCGACGTCGCCACGGCGGGGTCGAGCACGAAGAGCCTGCAAGGGCCCTGGTCGATCCGCGACCTGACCATCGGGGCGGGCACGACGCTGGACGTTACCGAGGATAATTATCCCATCACGCTGACTGGTAGCTGGAGCAACGCCGGTACGTTTAATGACCGGGAGGGGCAGGTGACCTTCGAGAGCGACGACACCACGCCCAAGACCATCGATACCGACGGCGGAT